>SLEY01000135.1 GCA_007124535.1 Planctomycetaceae bacterium | reverse complement strand
TCTTCGTCGTCGTCCACCAATTGCAGCGAGTCCTCGGCGGGTGACTTCCCGGCCGCAGCCGCGGGACCTGCGGCTTGCGGCGGTTTCGACGCGGGGCGCTCGTCGTCATCGTCCAAGGGGGCCAGTCCCAGATCTTCGTCGTCAAGCGCAGGCAGGGGCTCCTCAGCGGAAGTGGGTTTAACCTCCCCGGCAGGCGGTGATTTCGCCATTTTCGTCGGTTTGGGCGGTTTCGTCGGCTTCTCAGCGCCCGCCTCTTTCTCCAGCAATTTCGACGCCTGAAAACGAGTCAGGTGGCCATTCTTGACCAGTGCCTCGGCGATCGAGCGGGCCGAGGGCGTGGTCTTGGCCGCCGCCACCTGCTTGCGCAGCTTGCCCAATACCGCCTCGTCCAGCAGTCCCGCTTGCTCTACCTGTCTCAAAAACCGCTCCGCAGACATGGTATCCCCTAAGACGTATTAGTCCATCTCCTCGACAGTCATCAGTTGGACCTGTTCCATCCCGACCGAGGTGCCGGCATCCAAGGCCAGGACGACGTATTCGTGGTGCGCTTCGCCATGCGCCTGGACCAGCAGCTTGCTCGGCGGGCTGCCTCCGGGCGCCGAATCGCGGGCATAGCGCAACTTTTGCAACAGCTCCTGCTCGCTGCCCGCCTCGGTGTCTTCCGGCGCAATGGTTTCATACAACACCTGGAACGTGTTGTACTCGTCGATCTGGACGATCACGCAGTTCGGATCCGTCTGGGGGTCGATCGGCTGAGCCTGGACCGACTCCTCCTGCTCCGGCTTGGGAATCTCGATCGACTTTTGCATGCTGAAAGCCGCGGTGACCATAAAGAAGATCAGCAATTGGAACGTGACATCGACCATCGGGGTCATGTCCATCGCGGCTTCGCTCATTTCGTGTTTTGCGCCGAAGTCCAGTTCGCCTGGCTCGGTGGCAGCTTCCGCCGAATCCGCCGCTGGTGGGGAAGGGGCAGAATGCGGTCGGGCGGCAACGGTCGCCGCGGGGCCCTGGAAACCGGAGGGCGATGATTCGGGGCGGGTCACCACCACCGCATCCCCGCAACGGGGGCAGCGCACGCGGCGACCGATCAGCCGCTCCTCCGCCGAATGCGCTGTGCCACAGCTCGGACAGTTGAACACAAACGCCATGATCAGGGCAACGCCTCCAGCACCGCGTAATTCAACTGCACCACCCCTTCCGGACGTGTGGCCGCCCGGGAAATCCGCGCCACTTCCCGATGCTTGACCCCCACCTCGGCTTTGATCAACACATTTTCCTTCGTGCCCTCCGCCAACTCCTCCTCGACATAGGTCGCAATTTCGTCCTCCTGAGCTTCCAGATCGCTGCCGTCCACCAGATACTCCGATAAACGGCCGTTGGCCCGATAAACCCGGGCCTGACCATTGTCCCCGGCGGCCATCGTGATGATCACCGAACTTCGCTCGACCACCGCCAAACCGTGTTGGGCCGGCGGCAATTGGATGTCCGCCGACGGATCCATCTTGGAAGCCACCAGAAAGAAGATCAACAACAGGAACGTCATGTCGATCATCGGAGTGATGTCCATCTCCGAATCGTCGTAGGTCTTCGAACGCAGCAAGGGCTGCACTTCGTCGGTAAACTGATCGTTCATGCCGTTTTTCCCGAGGGCGTGAGACCAAGACCCGCTCGAATCGCCAGGATCCGGCGGGTGAACCCCTCCGCCCGGTGCGTTACGATCTGCCGCTGCGGGCCTCCAAACCGGTTCGGAAACTGTCCAGCACCCGCGTCAACCCCGAAATCGCCAAATCCTCCATCTTGCGGATCCGCACGTTGATGCTGGCCATGCTGATCACCAGGGGGATCGCAATGGCCAGCCCCCCCGCCGTCGTGATCAGGGCGAGGCTGATATCGCTGGCCAACTGATCCGGCTGGACATTTTCTGCGGCGGCCAGTTTGCCGAAAGCCCCCATCATACCCAGCACAGTACCCAGGAGCCCCACCATAGGTGCGCTTTTGATCATCGTGTTGACCCAGCTGACGCGGTACTCCAGATCGGCCATCACGTCGCGTTGGAAGCGGTCGACGATCAGCTGGCGGATTTTGGCGAGCCCGGCGGCGCGGTTTTCGATGGCCAGCAGCGCCAGTTGCGGCACCGCCCGCGGATCGTCTTGGCAAATCGCCACGGCGCTGTCGAAATCGCCGCGCATCAACGGTTGTTCCAGTTGGGCCAGGAACTCCAACTGCGCCTGTTCGTCCCGAAACCGTTTTTGGGCGACCCGTGTCCAGACCATGACGACACAGAAGACACCCCACAAAGCGATCAGGACCAGGACGACATAAGTGAGACTTCCGACAATTCCCGTTAATCCTTGAATATCCATGGCGTATTCTCGCGTTAGAAAACCGGTTGGGGATTCGATCTGGGCATCATTATTCTAATTCAACGTGTCCCGGCTTCGTAGCCCCGCGATTCACAGTGCGGGAGCGGGACGGAAATACTGTTCGACCACTTCGAAATCGTAGCCGTCGCGGGTTTCGTTGACCGCAAAGACGGTTTTCAGGAACTCGCCCGCGTCGCGACCCTCCGCGTGCGTGGCTTCCAAAGTGAGTAGCCGCCGTTCGACTTCGGGCGGATAAAACTGGAGGACCATTCGCCGCTCGGTGGAAATTCCGGCTTTGGCCAACAGCTGGCGATCAAAGGCGGCCAGCGTGCTGTCGATATCCCGCCAGGACATGTACAGGCGATCCTCGTCCTCAGGACTGCCGCTCCGGGTGGTGGGCTGCGCGGAAGCCAAATTGGCGGCGTAGTCCACGGTGGGTGAGCCACCGCCTGCCGCGCCCAACTCGATGTCGAAGAAATCCAACTGGCGGGCGTAAGCGTTCACCCCCGAGGTGGTGAATCGGATTTCCCAACGTTCCCAGGGGGGGATCAGGTCATCCCGCCCCTCACCCAAAGGGCCGGGGCCGCGACTGTCCCCCATGCCGGTCCCCGTCCCGGCCGCCGCCGCCTCGATCGCATCGAACACGGCCTCCTGCGTGCTGACCAAATCCGTGACCACCTCCAACGTGGTCTCCAGTTCCGGTTCAATGAACTCTTCGATCTCGTCCATCGAAGGTTCCTCCAGCTCCCGCTCGAATCCCGCCGCATGATCCCCGCGACCGGCATACTCAACCAACTCCACCGGAATGGCCCGCTGCGTGAACAGCAACCGGGAGGTCAACCAGATGATGAACAACAGACTGACGAAGAAACCGATCACGATCAGCAAGGCGATCAGCATGCTGGCCACTTGATCGTAAGCCGACACGCGCAAGCCGCCGGGCTCGTCCGCAGGGGACGGGCGTTTCCGCGATCGTGATGGGACTGGGGTCTTGACCTGCGTCACACCGAACAACCTTCTACATCGGGGAACCCGCGGTAATGCGACCGTTGCCAAACAAGCTTTCTCTCTCCCACTTTATTCGATGAAGGCCCCGTCCGGCCGGATCGAGCGGTACCAATGCTTCCATCGCTGGACGGCGGCATCCACTTGTTGGGTTGTGGGATTCGCCGGTAGCCCGAACCCGCGGAACCGCCGACTGATCCGCCGCAGACCATCCCGGGCCTCGCGCACCACCCGCGGATCGGGATCGCTGAGCGCGTAAATCAAGGCGGGCACATTGTCCAAATCCTGCGAACGGCCCAGCGTCTTGACCGCCGCCAACCGCCGCTGGTAGTCCGGATCGCTGACCATCTGCCGCAGACGCTCCAATTGGCTGGTCCGCCGGGTGAGATCCTCGTCCAACGTCAGACCACCGGGCAGACGGGTCGCGTCGAAATCGTGATCGGCGGTGCTCGCCACCAGATTCAGCAGGTCATCGACATCGCGAATCATCTGAGGCGTCACCACCTGACCATCCACCAATCGGGCGTTGGCCAGGTTGCGGGGCAACCCTCGCCCTCCAATCAGCGTGCCCTCGTCCGGCACGCCTTGACGAAGCACGCTGCGACTGCTGCGGGTGAGGAACAGGATCGC
>SLEY01000685.1 GCA_007124535.1 Planctomycetaceae bacterium | reverse complement strand
TTCGCGCGGTACCGCGGACGTACGGGGTTGTGCGGGGCCGGATTCAAGGCCGGATCGCCCAGGCGAATGAGCCCACGTCATCGCCGCCACCGATCCATCCGCGAAGAATCCGCGAACCCGGCGGCAGCCGCCCCTCGCGGCCTGCGGATCACGATCGAGCGTCCCTCGCAGGTCGGCGGCGGGACGGTTTGTTCTTTGGTCGGTGTCGGCGGTCGATTCGCGCAGTACCGCGGACGTACGGGGTTGTGCGGTGCGGGATACAAGGCCGGATCGGCCAGGCGAATGAGCCCACGTCGCCATCGCCACCGCGGCCTGCGGATCACGATCGCCGTCCCGCTTTCTCGGAGGGCGCGGCGGGACGGGTTGGTTCTTCGCGGTCGCTCGGCGCAGTACCGCGGACGTACGGGGTTGTGTATGGCGGTGGACGGGGTTGTGGTTTGTCGTGGAATCCCCTTGGTGGCCCATGCCTCCGCAACACGGGGGCGCATCGGTCATCCCATCAGCGCACAAGCAGTCACGTGCAGGCTTATGCGCCCAATACTTCGAGCCGAACTCCCTCCCCAGCAGTAACGGGTACGTACGCGGTTCTGTAAGTCACGCGGCGTGGTTTGCGGTTTGCAAGCCTGACAGGCGGCACCCTCCCTGGAGAGGCGTCACCGCTTGAGCGAGCAATTTGCCATATTGGGGTTTTAATCCAGTGCGATGTCCAGGTCTTGTGATTCCATGATTTCGAATTCCAGCGGCGTGGTTTCCAGGTCACCATACGTCTGCAACACGTGCCCGACATCCGGAGGGAGGTCTTGAAACCGGCCTTCGTCAATTGCGAGTTCTATATCGGGATCTGTACTCCTATAGGACAGGATGATGACCCGATGTCGGCCGGGGACCACTCCAGGCAGTTCCGACGTATACTGGGCTCGGAATGAACCGTCGGACTCTGTGGTAGCTTGGCTCGGTCGGCCACTGTCGGGAACGAATTGCAACGTGTAACCGCCCAGCGGCTGCCCCTGCCGAGATAAACTACCCCTCACATCCACTAACTCTGGTCCGCTGCCACCCCGACAACCGAGCACTGTCAAGATGAGCAGGTACACAACCAAATGCGCAAAGAACCGATGCAGGCTCTTCCAACCCATAGAACTTCTCCCTCTACCGATAAAACCTGAAAAGATCGCAACCTTCATCAGAAGCTGCCTATCACCTCACCTTGCGCGCGGGTGAACAAGGCGCGCCAAGTGTTGAAGTCGATGTCGTTGCTGATAAAACGTCCGCTGGCATCGGCAAACGCCACTTGAACGCCGCCCGGATGATAGCTCGCAGCCCCCCGCACCGTATCGTCCAAGTTGGGTGGATAACGCGAATCTACATAACCTTGAGATTGATGCGTCACGAAGAAAAACGGGTTGCCGCCTCGATCCCGCTCATTTCGTGATGAGGGTGAGGAGTGGGCTTTCTCCAAAATCAAAAAGGTATTGCTAGTTCCGTCTGTTATGTCAGCAAAACGAACCTCGCTGAGGTAGTAGCCAACGCCTCGCCGAGACGAATGGAGAGCGTTGCTATTGCGTCTTTCGGCACAGCAACCCGCTCCACCGTTGATGGCGTAGTCCTTCTGCTCGGTCGGGGGGCGTGCCCTGCGTGCCGAAGGACAGACAAATGTTGGCGGCTGGGATGTTGCCGCCTCCGCGTTGGCCTCATCTCCCCGTTCGCTTCGTGACCCCCAATCGTAGTGAAACGGCGTATAGGCCTGCCGGTCGAAGTCGATCAGGTCATGCACCGCCTGTGCTTCCATGAAAGGGAGGATAAAGGCAGGCCACCCAAACGAGCCAAGAGGACAATGACCACAAACAAAACCAACCCATGACCGATCCGAAGGCCGGGTTCCTGCGCCAGGATCATAGTGGAAATTACCTGGTGGAAGCTTCAGATAGGTGTCATGATAGTTCTGCATTGCCACGCCAATTTGCTGCATGTTATTCAAACACTGACTCCGCCGAGCGGCTTCGCGCGCGGCCTGGATGGCTGGCAACAACAACGCGACCAAGATGCCGATGATCGCAATCACGACCAGCAGTTCGACGAGCGTGAAGCCTTGCCTGGACTTCACGAACGGATGCGGATTCCCCGATTGCATGGTTTGGCTCCCCAATTTGCACTTTGCTCGAAATTCGTCGCCTCGGTTCCGCCAGCCTAACGAGCCAGCGTGCGAGCGACCACTGCCCGCTTAACCGAATTAGCGCTGGTGACGAATAATCGTGTCAAGTCCCCGCGAACACGTCACATCACGTACAACGGAGGCGCAGATACGGTAAAGTGTTGTGAGCAAAGAACTTACGCGCGAGGCGTTGAACAAAAATGGTTTTCGAAAAGTTCTGAGGCCCCTCTTGTAGGCCCCCTCAATAGAAGTATGAAAAGCGGTAGCCACCCACCTGACTGTACCAGACTTCTCGGCGAATTGCTGTTCTTGCTACGATGGTAAGTCGGCCGCCAGGCTGGCCCCCCACATACACAGATCGACCCTTAATAGCTGTACGATATCCACCTATCAGCCGGATCTACCGGCGGCACACGCTCCTCCAACAGTGCTGTCACCATCGCCAACACCCCGCCCGCCCTCAATCCATCCCGCCCCCGAAGAATCCGCCAACCCGGCGGCAGACCTCGCCATCGCCCTCCAGCGAATCACGATCGACGATCAGGTTCCTCGGAGGGCGGCGGCGAGACGGGTTGGTCTTCAGGCCGTGGGTTCGCCGGTCGCTCGGCGCAGTACCTCGGACGGACGGGGTTGTATGGGGCCGGACACAAGGCCGGATCGGCCAGGCGAATGAGCCCACCTCGCCATCGCCGCCACTCCACCCCGTCCCCGAAGAATCCGCGAATCCGGCGGCAGCCGCCCTCGCCACCTGCGGATCACGATCGACCGTCCCGCTCCCTCGCAGGTCGGCGGCCGGTTCGCGCAGAACCGCGGACGTACCCGGTTGTGTGGGGCGGGATACAAGGCCGGATCGGCCAGGCGAATGAGCCCACGTCGCCATCGCCAACACCGATCCATCCGCGAAGAATCCGCGAACCCGGCGGCAGATCTCGCCGCCGCGGCCTGCCGGCAGAGCCGGTCCCTGAGTCCGCTTCCTCGCAGGGCGGCGGCGAGACGGGTTGGTCTTCGATCGTCGGGTTCGTAGCACAGGGCGAATGCCAACATCGGCCGGTCCTTCAACCCATGGTCGACGCCATCCGGGTCAGAGTTTACGACGTAGTCAGAATCGCGTCGGCCTGCCGTTCGTCCAGCAGATCAAGAGCCAGATGGGCACACCAGATACTGCGAGTACCACTATGTAGTGGATACACGCCCGTATTTGGGGCACGCGATACACCAATATAGTTATCACCATCGACATGAGAAGATGTGCCGGCTGATATCGACATCGTTGGATTTCGCTCCGTGTGGTGCCCGTCCGATCTCCCCGTCCGATCTCCATTCGTTTTCTGGGGTTTCCATGAAATCACGCTCCCGTTTCCAGTTCGTTCAAATGTCCCTCGCAGTACGTCAGAATCGCGTCGGCCTGCCGTTCGTCCAGCAGATCAAGGGCCAGATGGGCGGCGACGTAGCACAGGGCGAATGCCAACATCGGCCGGCTTCGCACATGCTAAGCCGTACGCCCGCTCTTCCGTTTGCTACGAGGCGGTCCACGCGGGGGGATCGACCGACATGAATCCGTGTCGAATTGACGACGTTCCGGGACCGCTGCAGAATAGGGACCCGTGGCTACCACCGGATTCCCCTAGCTTTGCGGGCGATCCGAGGCCGACTTCTGGACAAGTTGGCTTTCCCCTTCCCCGACCCGCGCAGAATTGCAGAGACGCCTCATGAACGCCAAACCCCTGACCCTGACGCTGCTCCTGATCCTCAGCCTGCCTTGGGCGTTGGCCCCGGTTACTGCGGGAGAACCGGCCGGACTGCAAGCCGGCACCGCGGTGGTCGACATCACTCCCGACGTGTTTCCGATG
>SLEY01000016.1 GCA_007124535.1 Planctomycetaceae bacterium | reverse complement strand
CCTCGGTCTACCTGCTGAGCGATCTGGAACCCCTTTTCCGCAGGATGGCCGAATAATTCCTTCAACATGCGAATCACGTACTCGTAAGTGTGGTCATCGTCATCCCATAGAACGACATGGTAGCGCGGCTGCCGCCGTGGTCTACGCGTCGGTTCCTCGACACGCGGGACAGTTCGTGCAACAGGAGGCTCGGCGACGGCGGCTTGGGTCTTCGACGGCAAGGCGGTTCCCTTTGAGCTTGACAAGACGTGAAAGGTCAGATTGCGGCACGACGTCGGGGCGCCCACAATAGCGACACCGCGCAAGCCTCATTATATTGTATGACTGGCAAAGAGGGAATGTAGTCAGCCACGGGGCAAACAGCGGGCTTCTCAGGGGGGGTGTCGCCCCCTGCGTTCCCCGACCGTTCCCGGCTCGACGGGAGACAGCATGCAGACGATTCACCGCATTCAGCAGTATTTGGACGAGCATCGCTCGCGTTTCGAAGAGGATTTGTGCGCCCTGCTCCGTTTTCCCAGTGTCAGTGCCGATCCGGGGTGTCGCGAGGCAGTCCACCAGACAGCAGGCTGGCTGAAGGATCATCTTGCCGGTTTGGGATTGAGCAGCGAGTTGATCGCCACCGAAGGTTCGCCGCTGGTCTACGCGGAATCCCCGCCTGTCCCGGGGGCTCCATGTGTGTTGGTCTATGGACATTACGATGTTCAGCCTCCCGATCCTTGGGATCAATGGATCACCCCGCCTTTCGAGCCGACGGTGCGGGATGGCAACATTCACGCCCGCGGGGCCACCGATGACAAGGGTCAAATGCTGACGCACCTGCATGGCGCCGAGGCTTGGCTGAAAACGGCCGGATCGCTGCCGGTGCAATTGAAATTCTTGCTGGAGGGCGAGGAGGAGGTCGGCAGCCACTCCTTGAGTCGCTACCTTGGTCGGGCGGCGGAGCGGTTGGCTTGCGACGTGATCGTGATCAGCGACACCCCGCAGTTTGGCCCGAATCAACCAGCGATTACTTGTGGTTTACGGGGAATCGCCTATTACGAATTGCGGTTACAGGGTCCTGCTCACGACCTGCACTCGGGCAGTTTTGGGGGAGCGGTGGCGAACCCGATCAACGCAGCCGCCCGTATGCTGGCCGCCATGATCGACGGTCGGGGGCACGTCCAGATTCCCGGCTTTTATCAAGATGTGCGGCCAATCCCCCCGATCGAACGGGAAGAACTGGCCGAACTGCCGTTTGATGAAGCCCGATTTCGCGAGCAACTGCAGGTGGACTCGTTGGCGGGCGAAGCCGGCTACACGACGCTGGAACGGCGGTGGGCACGTCCCTCCTTTGATGTGCATGGCATCGCGGGGGGTTATCAGGGCGAAGGGGGCAAGACGGTGTTGCCGGCTCGCGCGGTGGCCAAGTTCAGTTTTCGATTGGTTCCCGACCAGCAACCGGAAGCGATCACGGATGCGCTGCAACGATTCTTGGAGGCACGTTGTCCGCCGGGGATCCGGATGCAGCTGGAACTGCTGCACGGTTCGACCGGTTTCCTGCTGCCCCGCGAGAATCCTTATCTGGCCGCGGCGTGCCGGGCGATCGAAGCGGGTTTCGGCCGGACTCCGCTGTTGATACGCGAGGGCGGTTCGATCCCGATTGTGAGCGAGTTCAACCGGCACCTGGGCGTGCCCTGCTTGCTACTGGGGTGGGGGCTGGATGACGACAACATGCACGCCCCGAACGAGAAGTTTTCGCTGGCCGATTTCCACCGGGGGATCCGGGCCAGTGCATGCCTGTGGTATGAAATGTCGCCGAGTTTCACGGTCCGGAAGGAGATTTAACTAGGTCATGCTCGATCGAAAATTCATCGTGGAAAACCCCGAGCACGTGCTGCGAAACTGCCGGCATCGCCAGGCGGAGGTGGACGTTCACCAGTTGGTCGAATTGGAACGGCAACGGCGGGAGAAATTGAACCAGGTCCAGCAGCTGAACCGCCGCGCGAATGAGGTCTCGAAAACCATCGGCCAGGCGCGGGACGATCAGGAGCGGGAGGCGCGCAAGGCAGAGGGACGGCGGTTGCGGGAGGAGAAGGACGCGGCCCAGTTCGAGCATGATCAACTGGAGTCGGCGGTCCAGCAGTTGCAGTTGGCGATTCCCAACCTGTCGCATCCCGACTCGCCGATCGGGGACGAGAGTGCCAATCGCGAGTTGTGGCGTGGAGCGGCGGCGGTGACCGAATTCGATTTCGAGCCCCGGGATCATGTCGCGATCTGCGACCGTCTGGATCTTCTGGATTTGGCCGGCGGCGCCCGCACGACGGGGCATGGCTTCTACTTCTTGAAAAACGAAGCCGTGCTCTTGGAATTGGCGCTCCAGCGTTACGCTTTGGACCTGTTGTTGGACGCCGGATTCACGCCCACGATCACCCCGGACCTGGCTCGAGATACCATCGTGGCCGGGGCCGGATTCCTGCCTCGGGGGCCGGAGACGCAGATTTACAGTATCGAGAACTCGGAACTCAGTCTGGTCGCGACCGCCGAGATCACGCTGGGCGGACTGTATGCCGAGCAGACGTTGTCGGCCGAGCAGTTGCCGATCAAATTGTGCGGCATCAGCCATTGTTACCGCACCGAAGCCGGCGCGCATGGACGGGCGACGCGGGGCATCTTTCGCGTCCACCAATTCACCAAACTGGAAATGTTCGCCTTTACCCGGCCCGAGGAGAGCGAAGCCATGCTGGACCACTTCTGCCAGCTGGAGTGCCGGATCTTCGACGGCCTGGAAATCCCTTACCGGGTGATCGATACGGCGACCGGAGATTTGGGGGGCCCTGCCTATCGCAAATTCGATTTGGAGGCCTGGATGCCGGGCCGCGGCGAGTTTGGCGAGGTCACCAGCACGTCGAACTGTACCGATTATCAGGCCCGCCGGATGAACGTGCGGTACAAGATCCCGGGTCAGAAAGGAACCCAGTTCGTCCATACCTTGAATGGTACGGCGGTGGCCATCAGCCGAGCCCTGATCGCCTTGCTGGAAAACCACCAGCAGGCGGACGGCTCCGTCGTGATTCCCGAAGCACTCCGCCCCTGGGTGGGCAAACCGCGGATCACCGGGCGAGTCAACCCGTAGAAAGGAAGGGCAGCAGCGATGAATGTCTTGATTGTAGGCAATGGGGGCCGCGAGCATGCGCTGGCTTGGAAGATCGCACAGAGTCCGCGAGTCGAGCGGGTCTATGTGGCGCCGGGAAATGCGGGGACCGCCGAGGATGCGTTGAACGTGAATATCGCGGCCGATGATTTCCCGGCCCTCGTCGATTTCGCCCGGACCAACGACGTCGGATTGACGGTGGTTGGCCCAGAAGCCCCCCTGGCAGACGGGATCGTGGACGCCTTTCAGGCGGCGAAACTGCGCATCTTCGGACCGACACGCCAAGCCGCTCGGTTGGAATCCAGCAAGGTGTTCTGCAAGCAACTGCTGCGCAACGCCGATGTGCCCTCGGCCGATTTCCAAGTCTTCCGCAATGCCGAGGACGCCGAACAATTCGTGCAGGAACGTTATCCGGAGGAAGGCCAGGTCGCGCCGGTGGTGGTCAAGGCGGCGGGACTGGCCGCTGGCAAAGGCGTTATTGTCTGCTCGTACCGCGAAGAGGCGCTGCAGGCCATCGAACGGATCGCCCGCCAGCACGAGTTCGGCGATGCGGGACGGGAAATGGTCATCGAGGAACGCCTGGATGGTCAGGAAGCCAGTGTGTTGGCGATCACCGATGGACGCACCCTGCTGACGCTGCCTCCGGCCCAGGACCACAAACCGGCGTATGACGACGATCGGGGCCCCAATACGGGCGGTATGGGGGCCTACAGCCCCGCTCCGCTGGTGGACGAGGCCATGCAGTCGTGGATCGACGAGCATGTGCTGGTACCAACGGTCCATGCGTTGAAACGTTCGCGGAATCCGTTCCAGGGCGTCCTCTATGCCGGTCTGATGATGACCCGTCAGGGCCCCAAGGTGCTGGAATACAACGT
>SLEY01000376.1 GCA_007124535.1 Planctomycetaceae bacterium | reverse complement strand
CGAGAAAGCCGTGGGATATCCGCCCGGCCAAGAGGCGAGCCGCAGTGCCTGTCTCGTTACGAACCGAGGTGGAAACGAAAGCAATGGATCTGATTGAGAACGTGCTGAAGCCGAGATATGTCAAGCCGCCGAAGGAAGACCAACGCTTCAACTACATTACCGACATTCAGGCGAAATGGTTCCGGAACAAATTCTACTTTGTCGCGACCTACACTTGCCCAGGTCCGAATGCGCTTTCGCCTACGTTCGAGTCGAAGTTCGCTCGAATGGAACCTCTCGGCGACGGCACCTTCGCCCTCTACGCCATGCGGTACACCGGAAAGGAATGGGTTGGTGTTTACGACGCGCTGACGGTCGATGAGTGCATGGCGGCCATTCGGGACGATCCATGGTTCGAACATTAAGTCATGAACCGCGCGGTACAAGCCGGGCAGGTGGGCATTCATTCCACCATGCTCCGGACGATACTCGGCGCGCGGCCCGTTCAACACCGACTGGGACGGCCCGCTCACGCTTCCCCGGCGACGGCCGACTGGGCCGGCTTTTCCGGTTCCGTCTCGCGGGCCCGCTGTAGGTATTCCTCCAGGATCAACGGCACCTCATCGGGCGTCACGTTGCCGTGGATTTGGTCATCGACCATCAGCACGGGTGCCAAGCCGCAGGTACCGAGGCAGCGGGAGCCTTCCAGCGTGAACACGCCGTCGCTGCTGGTTTCGCTCCATTCGATGCCCAATTCTTCTTTCAATCGCTGGGCGATCCGATCGGCGCCTTTGACGTAACAGGCGGTGCCCATGCAGACATGGATCATGAACCGCCCGCGGGGTTTCAAGCGGAACAGGTGGTAGAAGCTGGCCACGCCCGAGACTTTCGCGGCGGGCACCTGCATCAACTGGGCCACGGCATTGATCTGTGCCCGGCCCAAATAGCCGAATTTCAGCTGGACCTGTTGCAGGATGTGGATCAACTGGCTCTGCGGGTGCGGTTCCTGGCGGCACCGCGTGATTCGCTGGGCGATCTCTTCGCCCAACACCTGGATGCTGGCAGCTTGGATGTCTTCCCAATTATCCGTCGTGGTTACGGTCATTTGATGCCTCGCGGCAGTTGGGCTTGATAGCGGGTATGCAGCAGGTGATGGGCTTTTTCGGAGCCGATTTCGCCCAGCAGGCTGCGGTAGATTTCCTGGACCGCGGGGTTTTCGTGCGAGCGCCGCAGCGACTTGGCGCGGTCCACGTCATACAGGGCTTGGCCGCGGAGTCGGAGCAGGGCGGGGTCCAGCACATGGAAGCCGCGGGGCGGATAGGGTTGCCCTCCGCCTCCGCAACAGCCGCCGGGACAGGCCATGATTTCCAGGATGTGGAACGGGGCTTCGGTATCCGAGACGCGGTCCAGCAGGTACTTGGCGGCGGACAACCCGTTGGCCACGCCCACGTGCAGATGGTGTTTGCCCAGGGCGACATAGGTTTCCCGGACGCCCTGGACCGCGCGGACTTCGGTGAAGTCCAATCGATCTGCGGGTTTGCCGGTCAGGCGTTCCGCGGCGGTGCGGAGGGTCGCTTCCATCACGCCCCCGGTGATCCCGAAAATATCGCCCGCTCCGCTCGCCAAACCCAGCGGCGCGTCGAACTCGCCCTCCGACAGTTTGGGGAGATCGATGCCGTAGCAGTTGATCATCCAGGCCAATTCGCGGGTAGTGATCACGGCGTCCGTATAGGGCGTTCCGTCCTGCTCCCGATGCTCCGGCCGCTGGGCCTCGTACTTCTTGGCCACGCAGGGCATCACCGCCACCATGTAGATCCGGCTGGGGTCCAAGCCCATTTTGTCCGCATAATAGGTTTTGGCCAGCACCGAGAGCATGGTCATGGGCGAGCGGCAGGTGGAGGCGTGCGGGATCAGGTGCGGGTAGAAGCGTTCCATAAAGCTGATCCAGCCTGGCGAGCAGGAGGTGATCATCGGCAGCGGAGCCTCGCCGTCCAGCCGTGTCAGCAGTTCGTGGGATTCCTCCAGGATCGTCAGGTCGGCGCCCAGGTCCGTATCGAAGACCCGATCGAATCCCAGCAGGCGGAGGGCTTGGACCATTTTTCCGGTACAGGGCGTGCCCGGCGGCAGTCCGAAGCTTTCGCCCAACGCCGCCCGGATCGAAGGCGCCGTCTGGACTACGACGTGCAACTCGGGATCCGCCAGGGCCTTCCAGACCTGGGAGGTGTTCCATTTTTCCAGAAAGGCGGCCGTGGGACAGACATTGATGCACTGCCCGCACTGGATGCAGACCGAATCATCCATGTTCGCCTGATGGGCCGGGGTGACGATCGTGTGGAACCCTCGCCCCTGCTGGCTCAGGTTGTACACGCCCTGGACCTCGGCACAGACTCGCACGCAGCGGCCGCAGAGCACGCATTTCTCGCTGTCCCGCACCACGGCCGAACTGGACGCTTCGATCGCATGCCGCTTTCGCTGGCCCTCGTACAGCCGCTCGCGAATGCCCATCGAGTAGGCCAGATTCTGGAGTTCGCAACGGCCGTCCCGCTCGCAGGTCTGGCAGTCCCGGGGGTGGTTGTCCAGCAGCAGCTCGACCACATCGCGGCGCGCCCGGCGGATCTCGGGCGAACTGGTTCGCACCACCATCCCGTCCCAGACGTGGACGCTGCACGAGGCCATAAAGAAACTCATCCCCTCGACTTCGACCAAACAGACGCGGCAGGAACCGGCCAGGCTCAGATCGGGATGGTAGCACAACCGAGGGATGCGCACGCCCAGCCGCTCGGCCGCCTCCATGATCGTCGTTCCCTGCGGAACCTGCATGGGGGTGCCGTCCAGCGTAACGGAAACCAAGGCATTGGAATCAGCCATGAAAACCTTCTCGTTCTACAGACGATCGACCGCCTGGAAGCGGCAGACTTCGAAACACCGCCCACACTTGATGCACCGCGACTGATCGATCTCATGCACCTTCTTCCGCTCGCCGGAGATGCAGGCGACCGGACAGTGGCGGGCACAGACAGTACAACCGATGCACTTGTCCGGGATGATCTCGTAATGGATCAGGGCGGTACACTTATGGGCCGGGCAGCGCCGCTGGTCCACGTGGGCCAGGTACTCTTCGCGAAAATGGGTCAGCGTGCTGAGCACCGGATTCGGGGCGGCCCGTCCCAAGCCGCACAGCGAGGCCCGGTGGATCAGGTGTGCCAGCCGTTCGAGTTTGTCCAGGTCTTCCAGCGTCCCTTGGCCCGAGGTGATCCGTTCCAGAATCTCCAGCATCCGCGTGCAGCCCTCGCGGCAGGGCGTGCACTTGCCGCACGATTCGTCCTGCGTGAACTGGATGAAGAACTTGGCCACATCGACCATACAGTCGTCTTCGTCCAATACGATCATGCCCCCGCTGCCCATGATCGAACCGACTTGGGCCAGGCTGTCGAAGTCGACGGGCAGGTCCAGCAGTGCGGCGGGGATGCAGCCCCCGGCCGGGCCGCCCGTCTGGACCGCCTTGACCCGCTTGTCCTGGTCCACCCCGCCCCCGATTTCGAACACCACCTCCCGCAACGTCGTGCCCATCGGCACTTCCACCAGCCCCGTGTGTCGGACCTTGCCCGCCAGCGCGAACACCTTGGTGCCCCCGCTGCCCTCCGAACCCACTTGGGCAAACCAGTCGGCGCCGTAATTCACAATCGCCGTCACGTTCGCAAAGGTTTCGACATTGTTGATCACCGTCGGCTGGCCCCACAAGCCCTGTTCGGTCGGATACGGCGGCCGGATCCGCGGCTGGCCCCGCTCGCCCTCGATCGAATGGATCAACGCCGTCTCCTCGCCGCACACAAAGGCGCCCGCTCCCAACCGGATCTCCAAATCGAAATCGAACCCGGAACCGAGAATGTCCCGTCCCAACAGCCCCAGTTCGTGGCATTGATCCAACGCCGTCTGGAGCCGCCGGATGGCCAGGGGGTATTCCGCCCGCACGTAAAAGAAACCCTGCTGGGCCCCAATGGTATGCGCGGCGATCAGCATGCCCTCGATCACGTT
>SLEY01000180.1 GCA_007124535.1 Planctomycetaceae bacterium | reverse complement strand
CGGCGGTCAAGTCGCGATCGTCGGGAAAGCGTTCCACGGCCAGGCGCACCAAGTCCAGTCGGATCTCGGGGGTCAGCGCGTCGAGGGCCCGGGGTGCTTCCAGCCAGGGCAGAACCCAGGCTTCCAAATAAGCCGCGTCGGGCCGTGCCTGGACCAGGGCGACCAACCGCTGTACCGCCTCGGCCAAGCGTCCCTGCCGATGGAGCAGCCAGGCGTGCACGGCTTCTGGCCCGTCGCTTTCCGACCCGGAAACCTCCTCGGCCGTCGGAAACAACTCTGCCGGGGTGTCCGGCTGGGCTTGGCAATAACGTTCCAGCAAATCCAGCAGATCCAGACGGCTTGGCTCCCGCGCCAAGAGGTGCGCCAAACGTGCCGCTCCGCGGCGTAGATCACCTTCGCGTTCCAATTCCGACTGGGCTACGAATAGGTCAAATTCGCGGTTTTGGGCTGGCGAGCGACGACTCCTGCCGCGCCCCACCTTTTCGCGGCCCCAAAGGATGCCCATCCCCAATAGTTGCGACCAACGCATAGCCATTCCAGCGACTGTAAAAAAGCCAACCCGCCGGGTTCCTCCTGCCGGTTCATCACCGCGGCGCGTTGCCCGCCGTCGCGGGCGTTTGCTGCCAAACGCTCTCTATTGTAACGCAATTTCTCGCGGACCCTACAGGGCGAATGCCGGGAAATTCGATCTGCCATCAAGAGCCCCGGACAGGTATACTGGAGAGTCGATAAGGCGGCGAAGCACCTGGGGAGCAAACCACGTGTTGAAAGCGCGACAGAGACTGGGCAAGTACCGCATCGAACGGCGACTGGGCGAAGGTGGTTTCGCCTTTGTGTACCAAGCTATGGACACAATCGAAGGGGTTCGGGTCGCGCTGAAGATCCCGCGTTCCAATCTGGTTACCCCGGAAGTACTACAGGATTTTCGCAACGAGGTCCGTTTGACGGCCAAATTGGACCATCCGAATATCCTTCCTTTGAAGGATGCCAGCTTCATCGACCAGCATTTCGTGATCACGTTCCTGCTGGGCGAAAAAACTTTGGCCGATCGTATCCGCTGCCGACTGGCACTGAGTACGGCCTTGGATTTTACCGAGCAGATGCTGCAGGCGGTGGCCTACGCCCACGGCATGAAGGTCATGCATTGCGACATCAAACCGGAGAATTTCATCCTTTTCACCAATAACCGCCTGCGATTAGCCGATTTCGGCATCGCCCGGGTCGCCCAGCGAACGATCAAAGGTTCCGGCTCCGGATCGGTGGGCTACATGGCGCCGGAACAGGCGATGGGACATCCGTCGTTGAAGTCGGATGTGTTCTCGTTGGGGCTGATCATCTGTCGCATGCTTTCCGGGCAATGGCCCGAATGGCCCTTCAATTGGCCCCCGCCCGGCTATTCGCAACTGCGTCGCAAGGCCCATCCCGATCTGATCGCTTTCGTGAAACGGGCGATCGAACCGAATCCGCGGCGGCGTTTTCGGGATGCCGAGCACATGCTGAACGCGTTTCACCGGCTCCGTCCACGCGCCGAACGCTTTGCCGCCCAGCGAAAAAGCTGAACGCTGTTCGTGGAGCCGCCGGGCTGGGGCGGAGCCCGCTGCAGGCCCCTACGAGGCGGATGGCGTGTGGGACCGAAGGAAAACACGCGGCAATACCGAACAACCGGAGTTGTGGACAGCGGCCCCGAGAATGTTTATCCTGCAGACAATACCAGGAACCGGTCTTCTCGATCCATACGCTCTGCGGGAGGCACATAAAATGGGGACTAATCCACAAGAAAAAGGGCCAGGAATGGGGCGGTATCTTGTTGCGGCCTTATTGGCCGCCCTGCTGGCGACGGCCACCGTATCGGGGGAAGATCTGGCCGATACGGAATCCCGAACCGTGGACTACGTGCTGGTGGTTACGGGTGGCGAGTTGTTGGCCGGAGCCTATCCGGACGCTCATACGCCATTCATCACCCGCACCATGCACCCGCTGGGATTCCGGTGTATCGCCGCCGTGATCGTGGATGATGCCATCGGCGAGATCCAGCAAGCCGTCCGCGACGCCTTGGCTCGCACCCCGCTGGTGATCGTCACCGGCGGCTTGGGCCCGACAGAGGACGATGTCACGCGGGAAGCCTTGTCCGAAATGACGGGTATCCCGTTGCGCGAAGAGCCGGCGCTGGTGAACCGACTTGCCGAGCGTTTCAATACGCCGGTGGAGCAGTTGCGGGCGAATTTGCGACGGCAGACGGAGGTGCCGGTCGAAGGCGGGTATTTGGAGAACCCGCACGGGACGGCCGCCGGCTTGCTGTTCGAGCAGGAAGCGGGGTTGATCGCAGCCCTTCCGGGGCCCCCGCGGGAACTGCAACCCATGGTCCGCGAGGTGCTCGTGCCGTTGTTGACGGAGCGTTTCGGGACCCGCGCTCCCGGACATCTGCTCCGGTTGCGCTTTGTCGGGATTGGGGAATCGTCGATCGCTCATACCATCGATCAACATATCACGATCCCGGAGGAAGTGAGCGTGGCTTCGCTGTTCGAAGGCATGCGGGTCGATTTCTATTTCACCCTTCCCGGCGCCACGCCGGAAGATGAAGCGCAACTGGTGCGGATCCGCGACGACGTGCTGGCACATCTGGGCGAATACGTGTATGCCAGCGATGATTCCACACTGGAAGAACACGTGGTGGATCTGCTGGCGGCTCAGGGCAAGACGCTGGCGCTGGCCGAAGCGGGCAGCGGCGGGAGCCTGACCGCGGCGGTGGGCGGTAGCCCGGCGATCGACCAGGTGCTGATCGGTGCTTATGTCGCGCCGACCGAGGCACGCTTGGAGAAGATGCTGGGCAGTCCCGGCCGGGAGGAGGCGGACGATGCGGGGGTTTCCGCTCGGGCAGCGGCCCTGGCCGAACGCTTGGCCGAGCAAACGGGCGCCGATCTGGCGGTCGTGACCCTGGCAGCCACGTCCGGGGACGGCACAGGTCGCTTTGTCGAAGCGGCCTTTCGACACACGGATTATGCCGCCACGCAACGCGTGGCGCTCCGCGGCCAAGGTGAATTCGCCCGTTTCCAACTGAAGACGCAGGTGCTGGACCTGATCCGGCGGCGTCTCCAGCCCGAAGGCCCGCGTCCCCAGCAGCCCTGATTCGCCGAGTTCAACTTTCCCGCCGCACGCGAGCCACGCGAAAGCCCAAGTCCTGATAACGGGTCTCCGGCTGGTTATGGTCGCGGTTGGCTGCCCGGCAGCGGGTGGCCAGACTCAACCAGCCGCCACCGCGGCGGGTGCGGGAAATGCCCGTGCGGGGACCGGGCGGATCCGCGTCCGGAGCCCGTGCGTAATACGTGGCGTCATACCAGTCGGCAACCCACTCCCAAACATTCCCGTGCATATCGTACAACCCGAAAGCGTTCGGCGGGTAAGAACCGACCGGAACCGTGCGGCCCAGCGACGGCCCCGCTTCCCGCGTTCCATAGGGGTAGTCGCCGTTGCAATTCGCCTGGACACCATTCAACTGGCTGCCGAAATGGAACGGAGTCGTCGTGCCGGCCCGGCAAGCGTACTCCCATTCCGCTTCGGTCGGCAAACGGTACTTCCAGCCCGATGCCCGCTCCTCCGGCAACTCGGACAACCGCCGGCAAAACGCCACCGCCTCGTCCCACGTCACCTGCTCGACCGGCAGACAGCCCACGTCCTCCTCCGCTTCTTGCGACGTCGTTTCTTCCGAAAAGAAGCTGGGATCAAACCCCATCACTTGACGGAACTGCTGCTGAGTGACCTCGTAAACGCCCAGATAGAAGGGTCGTGTCAACCGGACACGGCGCGGGGGACCTTCCGCCGCCCAACGTTCCGGTTCGGACTGGGGGGAGCCCATTCGGAATTCGCCCGGCGGGATCAGCCGCAGGCGCATGCCGATCGAATTCGTCAGTTCGACCGGGAGTCCCAGTTCACGAGCGCACTCGGATTGATAAGCTTCTGCGGCGACCGCGTCGAAGGGCGCGGCCGCGAAGGTCCGGATTCCCGCGTCGTCCGGAGAAGGCG
>SLEY01000010.1 GCA_007124535.1 Planctomycetaceae bacterium | reverse complement strand
CGATGGGTCGCCAGACGGTCGGCGGGGACCGTCTGGTCCACCATCATCTGCACGGCTTGGCGGACATGGTCGCTGGTGGAATCGCTGCTGCCGATCACTCGGAGTTCGCCGTAGTGAATCGGGCGGCTGTCCAGGGCCAGTTGACTGTGGCCGGCGGGGAGCGACGCGAACAGGCACACGGTTCCGCGTTTGCGGACGAGTTGGATGGCCTGTTCCTGGGGTTCGGCGGCTGGGGCGGCGACGATGGCGACATCCGCACCCAACCCGCCGGTCAAGCGGTGGAGTTGCTGGGTCAGGTCCTCGGTCGCCGGATCGACCAGCAGATCGCAGCCGAACTCGGCGGCTTGGCTTCGCCGCTGGGGATGGACCTCCGAGATGACGATCGTGCCGGCGCCCCTGGCTCGCGCCACGCACGCGTTCATCAGACCCAGGGGGCCGGCGCCCAGGATGACGACGACGTCACCGGGACGGATCCCGCACTGGCTGACGGCATGGACGGCGCAACTGAGGGGTTCTGCCAACGCGGCTTGGACGGCGGGCAATCCCTCGGGCACGAGGACCACATGGCCGTTTTCCAGGGCGCGGCGGGGGATCACCACGTATTCGGCCATCCCGCCGGCGAAATGGAACCCCATGGGCGCCAGTTCGACGCAGAGGTTCCTCCAGCCTTCCCGGCAATAGCGGCACTGGCCGCAGGAAACACTGGTCGCCATCACCACCCGCTGGCCAACGGAGAACCCGGAGACGGCCGCTCCCACGGTATCGATCCGTCCCGTGAATTCGTGGCCGATGGTCAACGGGGCTCGGATCCGCGGATTCCCATGCTGGAAGGATTTCAGGTCGGTTCCGCAGACCGCACAGGCATCGACGCGGACCCGCAGTTCTCCCTCCCCGGCCCGGGGTTC
Source organism: Planctomycetaceae bacterium (assembly GCA_007124535.1). GTDB lineage: Bacteria > Planctomycetota > Planctomycetia > Pirellulales > Pirellulaceae > SLMF01. The sequence goes on along the minus strand of SLEY01000010.1, from coordinate 3,116 downwards.
GGGGATCTCCTCGACCCGGATGTCGCCCGGGGTGTGATAGACGACCGCTCGCATGTTCAGTTCCCTTCGGGCGCGTGTTCCAAAATGGCTTCGGTCGCGGCGACGCCCAGCCGTTCCACTCCCATTTCCAGGTACTGGCAGGCGGTGGCATAGTCGCGAATTCCGCCCGAGGGCTTGATGCCCATGACGCCGCCCACCGTCTGCTTCATGATCTCCACGGCAGCGGGCGTTGCCGGCCCGTCGCCGAAACCGGTCGAGGTCTTGACAAAGTCCGCCCCGGCTTCCCGGGCGATCCGGCACGCCCGGGCAATGCCCTCGGGGTCCAGATAGCAGGTTTCCAGGATCACCTTGACCTTCACTCCCGGCTGCTGGCGGGCTTCGGCCACCACGGCCGCGATATCCTGCCGGACCAGATCGTCCTTGCCAGAAAGGAACTTGCCGACGTTCATCACCATATCCAATTCGACGGCTCCGTCCTCGATGGCCAAACGGGCTTCCAGGGCCTTGGTTTCCGGGCGATGGGCGCCGTGGGGAAAACCGATCACGGCCGAAGGCGCCACGCCCGAGCCCGCCAGTTCGCGAGCGGCCAGCGCCACGTCCGAGGGCCGCACACAAACACTCGCCACCCCGTACCGTTTGCCCAACTGGCACGCCGCCACAATATCCTGGTCCGTCAGGTGCGGTTTCAAAGCGGCATGATCAAGGGTTCGCGCGATGCGCTGCTTGGTCCACATGATAAGGAGACTCCTGAAGAAGCAAAGGAAAACCACCGGGTCAGTGCATCTCGCGACCCCCGGTGATGTTGATCGCCTGGCCCGTCATGTAATCCGCACGATCCGAGGCCAGATAGCAGGTCATATTGACAACATCGGGGACGCGCGCCAAGCGGCCCAGGGGCACTTTCGACGTGAACTTGCGGACCACGTCGTCCATCGGCAGCTGCATGTTCCGCACATAATCGGCCGACACGTTGTCCCAAACCCCCGTGGCTTCCGTAATGCCCGGACAGACACAGTTGACACGGATCCCTTCCCCAGCCAATTCGAAAGCCAGCGCCTGGGTCAGACCGATGATGGCCGCTTTGGCCGACGAATACGCGCTCATCAAAGCCGAACCCGTTTTCCCCGACTTGCTGGAAAAGTTGACAATGCTCCCCCGGCCCTGTGGTTTCATCACCGGGACCACGTGCTTGATAAACAGAAACGTGCCACGGCAATTCACCGCAAAGACCTGGTCCCAATTCGCCATGGTCATGTCTTCGATCGGCCCGCCCTGTCCGACCACGCCAGCCACATTGACCAGGACGTCGATGGGCTTGCCCAGGGCTTCCCGAGCGGCGAGCACCACACGCTGGACATCCGCTTCTCGCGTGACATCGCCCGCCAGAGCGAAGCACTGCGGTCCCAGGCGTTGGCAGACCGTATCCAGCACCGTTTGATCCAAGTCGGTAATGAACACGGCGGCCCCCTCTTCGATCAGCCGCTCGGCGATCCCCTGCCCGATGGATCCGGCAGCGCCGGTCACCAAGGCCACTCGGTTGGAAAATTCCGCCATCGTTGCCCTCCCCAAAAGAACTTCCGCTGTTCGGCAGGATGTAGCCAATGGCGTGATTCTAATCGCAAGCACCGCGGGGAGAAAGCGGGTTCTGGCAGCAAGAAGGGGTCGCGATTCCCGCGTTGCAGCGACTTGACCCGCCGGGAATCGCTGGTAAGCTGGACGAAGTACGCGTCGCTGGGATTGCACGTCACCCCATCCTTCCTGCCGAGAACCCGCTTGGACCCCCCCCCGCGAGGACAACTTATGAGCCGCTGGATGATTGCTTTCTGCTCCCTCGGATTGTTGTTGGTCCTCTCATCGCCTGCGCCGGGCGAAGAGACGGCTGCCCCCGCCGGTCTGCGCGGGGAAGCGGCCCTGGGAGACCGTCATCGCTTCGTCGTCGAGGACATCTTGAGATTATGTGAGCCGGACAACGGGTTCTGGGTCGATTTGGGAGCCGGTCGCGGCCAGGTTGCCATCCCCCTGATCGAGCGAACGGACAACCCCGTGATCATGCTGGACCCCAACGAGCAGTCGATGGCCGAAGGCCTCCGGATTGCTCGAGAGAGAGGCATGGAGCACCGGCTGTTTGCCGTCGTGGGTGTGGCCGAAGCGATGCCCTTTCCCGACGAGTCGGTCGATCTGCTGGTCAGTCGCGGCTCGATTTTTTTCTGGGATGATCCGGCTCAGGGGTTGCGGGAGGTCGATCGAGTTCTTCGTCCGGGTGGCAAAGCGTACATCGGTGGCGGGGCCGGCAGTGGATTCCCCCGGGAAGCGACGGAGAAGTTGGTCCAAATGCGGCGGGAACGCATGGAAGGGCCCGAAGCCGAACGCTGGCAGCGTTTTGTCGAACTGCGGCGGCCGGAACAAATGGAACAGTGGGCCGCGGCGGCCGAGTTGCCTGAGTACACGGTGTTGGGCAAGGGCGCCATTACCATCGATCCGGAGATGGGTCAGGGTGTGTGGCTGCTGCTGGAAAAACCGTCCGAACCCTAAGGAATCGGATTCGACCCCGGACTGGTCACCGTGATGGGCAGGATTAGAATACCATTTCAGAGCCCGACGGGGCCCGGCCCCCAAGAAACAAAACGAGACGACCGAGGTGATCATGACGAGAACGCTTCGCAGCGCACGTTGCGGTGCTGGAATGCTGGTCCTGTTCCTGCTGGCCGGATGCGGCGGTTCGGGCGAGTTGGTTTCGGCCACGGGCACCGTCACTCTGGACGGAGAGCCGCTGGCGGGGGTGATTGTCGAGTTTCATCCGGTCAGCGACACGGGCAGCACCGCTTCGTTCGGGCTGACCGGCGCCGACGGCCGCTTCCGCATGATGCGCACCGCCTTCGAATCCGGAGTGGCGCCGGGCGAGTACCTGGTCCGTTTCTATTGCGAAACCGAGGCCGGTGGGGTGGACTGCCGGGACAGCGACGAATCGCAAGTGGTCATTCCGGAACGCTATCAAACGTTTTCCGAATTGCGGGTCACCGTCGAAGACCGCCGGCGGAACCGTCTGGATTTCGACCTCACTACACCATGAACAGGAACTGACGAAAATGGCCCCGACTACCCAAGCGGAATCTGTG
>SLEY01000080.1 GCA_007124535.1 Planctomycetaceae bacterium | reverse complement strand
TTCCTTCAGTCCGTCCCACATGGTTTCGACGTCATGGCCCATCGGGTTAATGACGCCAACCCCCGTAATCACCACGCGTCGCCTCATGGTCGCTGCTACCTCTTTATGCCCGCTTTCCCGGGTCATGAAACGGTGTACCCTGTTTCTTCGTGCGCCAACTGATTCTCCGCCGCCAACATGTAGGGAGGAACCTCTAGCGGGCTGCCGTCGGCATTTTTGCCCACCTCGAACAGGCCGTAGGAACGTAAATTCCCCAAAAACATCGCCGGGTCGAAAAGCTCGACCCCCGCAAAACGATCATCCAAATGCGCAAATACGATCTGGGCTTCTGCCAGCAAACGCTGCTCCACCCGCGCGGTGGTGGAAACGATCGACCCACTGGGTTTGATGTCCTGAACCTGCGCCTCGTAAATCAACTGGTCACCGGGCCGAGCGTAGTCATGAAATACGGCCCGCCCGAACTTCGCCAAAATGACACGATCACGAAATCCACTGGTTTCCCCCACCAAAAGACCACCCGTCTGAGCGAGTCCTTCGAGGATCAGCGAGCGGGGCATCAGGGGCATGGCTAACGCGCATTCGGAGAGATACTCCTCCGATAAGCTGACATTTTTGACCGCGACCGCCCGCCGCCCACTCTCGAATTCCAGGAATCGATCGATCCAAAACCAACGCATATCCGCCTGTCTACGATGCAAGCTTGCCACTGATGTAGCGGCACAAATCGTCCACCGTCAGCATGTTGCCGAACTCCTGGACCACCGGATTCTCCTCGAACTTCGACAGGTCCGCAAACGGCATCCGTGTCTTCAGCTGTTCCAGCCCCGCGGCCGTGACCTTGCCGTCCTGCACGTACTCCTCACTGGTCAGCACATCGTCCGGAAATAACTCGGAACGCGGAATCTCGATCTCGAACGCTTTTTCGAGCCGGAACACGATGTCGAGAAAATCGATCGATTCGGCCCCCAAATCCCCCACCATCGTGGCCTCCGGGGTCACCTCGTCGTCGTCGACCCCCAGGGCATCGACCAAGGCGTCCTTGACCTTCTCGAAAACTTCTTCGTTACTTGGCATGAAAATCATCTCCGTCTGAGAAAAAAACCACAAAGAAACCCAGTCCGTTGGTTGGTTTCTGTTGACTCATGTGGGCTGGTGCAACCCATCAAACCATCGACGGATCTGCTGCCGCGCATAACCATCCCAAGCCTTCCGGTCGGGATCGCGATCCGCCACATTGAACCGTTCCAAAACCAGCTTGCCACTGACGGCCGTCTGCCGACCCACCTTGCCCTTCGCCTGGAAGGTGGCGTTCCTGTCGTCCAGCGACAGCAGCTTGGAATGGACGACCAGCGTCTGGCCAGGCTGCACAAAACCCGCATATTTTACGTTATACGCTTCCTTTAACAGGATGGTTGAATGGCAAAAACCCTCCGTCCGATGCAACAGCAGAGCACTGGCCTGGTACATCGACTCCAACATCAATACCCCCGGCATGACCGGAAAACGCGGGAAATGATCCTCCAGGTACTCCTCGGCCAACGACACCGCTTTGACCGCCGTTATGGATACCCCCGTTTGGATATCGCAAATCCGGTCAATCAGGGTGAATCGCATGGTAACGCTCGCAACAGTCGCATCGGCCGCAAAATCCAAACCGTCGAAGGAAACGGGACAACGGGCCGACAGTATACTCGCGCAATTCCCGCCACACAACTCAGATTTCGTCGACAACCCGACTCACCTGAACCAAACCTGCCCCAACGATCGTTACGGACTGGCATCCGCAGCTTATTGCGCCGTTTTTTCAAATTACTCAGTCATCCCCGGTTTTCCTCACGAAACCGCGCCACAACCCACTAAGCAAGAAACTATTTCGGGGGGTAAGAGAAACCTGTTTCTCTGCAAGGTGTTTTGCTTATTACCGGAAGACCGCTAGACTGAGAGACGGAGCGAGGTCCAGGTCCTCGCCTACGACCTTCCCGGAAACGACGAGAAGACTACGTTGTCGCGGAGCGGTGTGATCGACAACCCGAAAGTAGATTATCAGGCGGCCGATCCGGACGTGCGGCTGATGCTGCAGGTGTGCGACGGCGATGCGGCGGCCTTCGAGGAGTTGGTGTTGCGCTATCAGGCCCGCTTGATCCGGGTTCTGGATAACATGGTCCATAATCGGCATCGTGCCGAGGAGTTAGCTCAAGATGTTTTTCTCCGCGTGTTTCGGGCACGCAGCACGTATACGCCCGACGCCCGCTTCGCCACTTGGCTGTTTACCATCGCACACAATGTGGCCCACAACGCACTGCGCTCCTCGGCTCGGTGCCGTGAGGTGAATGTGGGCAGCGATAAGAAAGCGGCCATGACCACCAAACCCCTGGATATGATGGCAGTTGCCCCCAGCGGTTTGATGCCCGTCCGGCAGCTGGATCAAGTCGAGATGAGTGAAATGGTGCGAGGCGCGATCGACTCGCTGAACGAGCGGCAGCGGATGGCCGTGCTTTTGTCTCGATTTGAACACATGAGCTACAACGACATCGCTCGTACCATGGGTCTTTCGGTCCCCGCCGTGAAGTCGCTGCTGTCGCGAGCGAGGGAAAACCTGAGTGAGATCCTGAAACCCTACGTCCAACAGGGGATTCGACCATGAGTCCCGAAGAGAAAGCCCCCCACAACCCGACAATGGCCGACGAATTGGTGGCCTATTTGGACGGCGAGCTGGATCCGGAGTCGAATCGGATCGTCGAACGTCGCCTGAGCCAAGATCCGGAGTATCGGGAGCACCTGCGCGAATTGGAGCAGACTTGGGATCTGCTGGACCATCTCCCGGAAGCGGAAGTGGATGACGCCTTTACGCAGAGCACCATTGCGATGGTGGCCGTCAGCACCGCGGAGGACATGCGAGATGTTGCGGTGCGGGAGTCACGGATGCGCCGGGTGCATTGGTGCGCAATCGGGTTGGGGGCGGTCCTGACCCTCCTGTTGGGTTTCGCGACCACGCGGTGGCTGACCACCGCGGCCGATCGCCGTCTGATCCGCGATTTGCCGGTGATCGAAAACGTGGATCACTACCGTTACGCCGAGGACATTGAATTCCTGCGTATGCTGGATCAAGCGGGTTTGTTTGCCGATGGGGAAGAACTCGACCATGACTTCTAATCAAAGAGTGGCGGCCGGAACCGGGGGGAGTTTTGTGGCCGTTCTGGCCTTTCTCACCGCAACGGCTTTCGACGCACCGGCAGAATCGCCCGAGTTGATCAGCCGCGTGAGGAGTCTGCCGGCCGCAGAAAAGCAGGAACTCGAACGAAAACGAGACCGGTTCTACCGATTGCCCGAGACGGAACAGCAGCGTCTGCACCGGTTGCATGCGGAACTGGAGGCATCCGACGATGGTCCGCGATTGCGCCAAGTGATGGAACGTTATGCCAACTGGTTGCGCGAATTGCCCGCCGGCCAGCGTGCCGAGCTGTTAAGTTTGCCGCCCGAATCGCGTCTGGACCAAATCCGGCGCCTGTTGCAGCAACAGGAAGCCGGGCGGATGCGGCATTATGTGGCCGGCGCGCTGTCGGACCGTGATTTGCAGGTGATCGTCGGTTGGATGGAAGATTACTTGGTCGAGCGGCAAGAGTCGCTGTTGGAGCGCCTGCCCGAACTGCGCCGACGCTGGGAATCGCTGGACGCCGAGCATCGACGGCAAATGCTGGTGCATGCGGCGGTTCGTTCCCGATCCGCCCGCGAACTGCTCCTTCCCGGCGAAGAGGACATTCGGCGGATCAAGGACCGTTTGTCGCAAGACGCTCAGGCGGAATTGGTCGCAGCGCAGGAGGAGGATCGCTTGGCGGAATTGGCCCAAAGTTGGATGCGTGCAGCGATGTTCAGCCGCCGCTCGCCCCCCGAAGTGCCTCGGGAAGAGCTACGGCGGTTCTACGCGGAAATGGACGGCCGCTGGCGAGAGTACTTCGAGAGTTTACCGGCGGATCGGATGGAAAGTGAATTGAAACGCTGGTACCACTTCCGCCATTTCTTCG
>SLEY01000335.1 GCA_007124535.1 Planctomycetaceae bacterium | reverse complement strand
TCGATCTGCGGATTGTCCCCGCGAAATCGTTCGGCGCCGCACTCCAATACTTCACCGGGTCCAAAGAACATAATGTGGTACTGCGGGGCCGCGCCAAGCAGCGCGGGTTGAAGATCAACGAGTACGGCGTCTACCGCGTGACACCGGCTGGCGAGGAGTTTGTGGCCGGAGCCAGTGAAGCCCGGGTCTATGCCGCGCTGGATCTGCCCTGCTTCCCGCCCGAGCTGCGCGAAGCACGTCAGGAATTCCACTGGGCGGACGCGGGCGAATTGCCCGAACTGGTTCGTCGGGAGGATCTGCAGGGCGATCTGCACATGCATACCGTGGCCAGCGATGGCGTAGCCACGATCGAAGAGATGGTCCAGGCAGCCCGGCAATGCGGTCTGAAGTACGTGGCCATCACCGACCACTCGCAACGCGTCTCGGTCGCCAATGGGCTGGACCCCCGGCGATTGCAGGCACAATGGCGGCAGATCGACCGGCTGAACCAGTCGCTGGGCCCCGAGTTTACAATCCTCAAAGGGGTCGAGTGCGACATTCTGGAGAAAGGCGGATTGGATTTGCCCGACGAAGTGCTGGCGCAGGCGGATTGGGTGCTGGCCAGTATTCATTTCGGCCAGCGCCAGCCGCGCGAGCAGATCACCGCCCGCCTGCTCCAGGCTCTGGAGAACCCTTGGGTCTCGGCGATCGCTCATCCCACAGGCCGCTTGATCAACCGACGGCCGCCGTATGATGTCGATACGGACTCGCTGTTCGCCGCCGCCGCGGAACACGGCAAGATGCTCGAGTTGAATGCCAACCCCTGGCGACTGGACTTGGACGATGTGCTCTGCGCGACTGCCAAACAGCGGGGTATCCCGATCGTGATCAACAGCGACGCGCACGATCCGGCGGCCCTGGCCACGCTGCGTTACGGCGTGCTGCAAGCTCGCCGCGCCGGTTTGACCCCGGCGGATGTGGCGAACACGCAATCCTGGGACCAGCTGAAGCAACGGATCGGGACACGAGGATGAACCAACCTGTGCCGTCCGGGATACGCCTGCGGGAACTGGCTGTGGTGCTGTTGTTGGCGCTGGCCGTACGCGGGACGGCGCTCGGCGTCGCCTGGCACAGGTTGGCCGAGGATCCCGATGGCTATTGGGAACTGGCCACCCACCTGCAGGAACACGGTACGTTCGGCTATGCGAACCGGGCCGGTGAGATCAGGCCGACCGCCTATCGCCCTCCGCTGTACCCCTTGCTGCTGGCGGCGGGGAATCTCGTTCCGCTGTCGCATGCCTGGGTTGCCGCCCTGCATCTGGCGCTGGGTGCGGCCACTGTCCTGCTGGTTTACGTGGCCGGATGCCGCTGGTGGGACGTGGGGGCCGGCCGAATCGCCGCCCTGCTGATCGCCTTGGACCCGATCCTGTTGAATCAATCGACCCTGGTGATGACCGAAACGCTGGCCGCTGCTCTGGTAATGGGGATTTGGTGCAGCGTGGCCCTCGCCCATCGTGCCGAACGTGGGGCTGGGCGTCGAGTTGCCTGGACGGTCGCCGGGATCGGGCTGGGACTGGCCGTCCTGTCTCGGCCCACCTTTCTGGTGTGGGGTGCGGCCCTGGGCGTGGCTTTGCTCGCCGCACCGGGGCAAGGGGCAGAATCGCCTCCACACGAACAGGGCCGGGGTTGGCGGCGGCGTTTGGAGGCCGTCGCACTCCTGGGACTGGCCGCCGCCGTGGTCCTGATGCCCTGGGTTCTGCGCAATCGCAGCCGTTTCGACCGGACCCTGCTGACCACCACGCACGGCGGCTATACCTTGTGGCTGGGAAACAATGCGGAATTTTATGATTTCCTCCGCACCGCCCGCTGGGGCGACGTTTGGGACTCGGCCGAAGTCGACGATCTGTACAATCGCATCCTGGAGCGATTCGCGCACGACGAACTGGCGGCCGATCGCTGGGCCCGGCAGCAGGCCCTGGACACCATCGCCGATCAGCCCCGCATGTTCGCCCTGGCCTGCGCCTTTCGTGTCAGCAGCCTGTGGGGGCTGATCCCGCACCGAACGGTGGACGACGAATCGCTGGGGCGACGATCGGCACGTTACGCCGTCGGCGCTTGGTACGGGATCCTCTTCCTGTTCGCCCTTTGCGGCCTGATCCGCCTGCGGAACCGCCTGGGCCGCCCACCCTGGCTGACCGGCCTGTTGCTCTGCCTGGCCTTTACCGCCGTCCACACGATCTACTGGAGCAACCTGCGGATGCGCGCTCCCCTGATGCCCGTCGTCTGCCTGGTCGCAGCGGTCGGTCTGTCGGCACAACGAAGCAATGCTCCCGTCCGTGGTGAGGAGGAGACCGAATGAGCGGGGAACGCATCGTGAGCGGGTCCGAAGAGCGGGGCTTTTCCCCCCACGAATCGCGACTTGAACTGGAAGAATGCCTGGATCATGTGTTCTGCGGAGATGCTTGCCAAGTGCTGGCGCGCCTGCCCGAACAGTCCGTGCAGTGCCTCGTGACCAGCCCACCCTACTTCGGCCATCGCGTGTATACCCAACACGAGAATCCTCAAGAAATCGGGCGAGAGACCGCGGTTACTGATTACATCGAACGCCTGATCCGATGCCTGAGCCAGGCCCGGCAGGTGCTCCGCGATGATGGGACGCTCTGGCTGAACCTGGGCGACACCTATCGGAAAGGGGTGCTGCAAGGCGTGCCGTGGCGAGTGGCCTTGCGGCTGTGCGGCCTGGGCTGGGTCCTCCGCTCCGATATCATCTGGCAGAAACCCAACGCCATGCCCGCCTCCGTCACCACCCGCCCCACCCCGGACCACGAATACCTGTTCCTGTTCTCCAAGGGCGGCGAATACTACTACGATGCCGATGCCATCCGGGAACCGCACGTCACATTCTCGGAAAACAGCAAAATGCGAGGGGGTCGCCGCCACTTCGGCCTCCGGGACGGGACGCCGGAGCAAGGCAAGAATGCCGGCAATATGAACCTGCATCACGCTCGCTGGGATCAAGCTTTCCACCCCAAAGGCCGCAATAAACGCACCGTCTGGCCCGTGCCCCTGGGCAAGTGCCGCGAAGCCCACTTTGCCGTCTTTCCCGAAAAACTGATCGAACCCTGCATCCTGGCCGGCTGCCCCCGCAAAGGCGTGGTACTGGACCCGTTCCTGGGCTCTGGAACCACCGGCATGGTCGCCAAACGGTTGGGCCGACACTTTGTGGGAATCGAACTGGAACCGGAGTACGTCGAACTGGCTCGCCGCCGCATCGGATCGGTCCAGCCCGAATTGCCTTGGTAAGATTCGGGACATTACCCGCTTGGATGCACCTGGTGGGTGTGGTCGTTCGTTCAACGCGTCGGTCGTTGCCGCGGCACAAATTCGTCTTGCCCCGGGAGGGGGTTTGTTGGTATCGTTCGCGCTCGCGCTGTTCGTCTACACCCTTAGGGAAACCTCCAGTTAGCCGGCCGCGGGGTTGGGCGTGGTCCGGCTTCTGCTACCCAAGGAAAGTCAAGTCATGAGATTCTCCTCGTACTGCTATGTTTCGCCGAGCAAGCCGGCTCTCGGGCTGCTCGTTTGGTCGCTCGTTCTGTCCTTTTTCGCATGCACCGCACGGGCAGACCAGCCGGGGTGGATTTGGTCTCCCGAACATGCCTTGGGGGCCGTGCCGCGGACGGCCTGCCATTTTCGCAAAGAATTCACGGTGCTTTCCCCGCAGCAGGGCCAAGTGTTCGCAGCCGCCGAAGACCGTTATGAATTGTTCGTCAACGGTCGCCGCGTGGGAGCTGGTGGGGGACGGGCGACCCTGAACGAGCATGATATCAGCCGCTTTCTTACCTCGGGCCGGAATCTGGTGGCCTTCCGCGTGACCAACACGCACGGTTCCACCGCGGGGTTGGCAGCCCGGATCGAAGTTCGCGACAGGAATCGGCACTCCCACCACTACCTGACCGACGACAGCTGGATGACCCATTTGAATCCCTTGCCGTTCTGGTTCACGCCCTTGTACAACGACGCGCGCTGGGATCCGGCCCAGATCAAGGGG
>SLEY01000112.1 GCA_007124535.1 Planctomycetaceae bacterium | reverse complement strand
TTCGGTCGGCGGGGTGGCTCGGTCAGAGACCGGCCACAGCGCTGCGGGACGGCTGCGACGAACGCGACCGTCACTTCTTGGCAGATGCTTAACCGCCGCCGGTTGTGAGTTGTTGCACGAGCCGGCCGGAATGGGGCGGTCGCGGGAGGTGTTCCGGAACGCTTTCCAGGATCAGCAGGGCCAATTCCGGTCGGCAGTTCCAGCGCAGGGGTTGGCAACCGGAGACGCCTCGGCTCACATGCAGGACGGTGGGGGGCTGCGAGTAGACCCCGCTGCAGAAGGACACTCCGTATCGGCTCTGCGTGACCACCGGTCCCACGAAGGGGAAACAGATCTGGCCTCCGTGGGTGTGTCCAGCCAGCATCAGATCAAAATCGCGTTGGCGGGCCCAGTGAATTCGATCCGGTGTATGGGCCAACAGCAGGCGCAAGGTCGGCGGGGCGGGCAGTTTCTCCAGGCCGCTGGCGACGTCGGCGGCCGGGCTCCACCAGGGCAGTTCGTTGCCGGCCAGGAAGATCGTCTGGCCGGCGACTTCGATCGTGCGGCAACCCCCGCCCAGGTAGTGGAGACCGGCTTGGTGGAGCATGTCCAGGATGAGCGATTTGTTCTCCAATCGGACTTCGTGATTGCCCAAAATGCAGAACGTCCCGCCGGGACTCTGTAAGCGTCCCAGGATTTCAGGAATCCAGGGCAAGCAGCGGCGGTGATCGATCAAATCTCCGGTGATCGCCACCACATCCGGCCGGAGACGGTTGGTGCGTTCCACGATCCAGGCGAAGAATTCGGCCGTGATCCGGCCGCTGAAGTGCAGATCGGACAGATGAGCGATGCGCAGGCCGTCCAAGGCGGCGGGCAAGCGGGCGATGCGAAGTGTCTTTGTGGCAACTTCGACTTGCAGGATCTGATTGCCGGGTACCCGGGCCCAGAACCGTGTCGGCCAATCGCTGCAGGGCAGCTCGCGCAACTGGCGATCCAACCGCGCGATGTCCCGACTCTGGGACACCAAGTCCGGCGAACGCCCCCGCACCCGGCGTTGGGTCCAACGCAAAACGACCCACATCCCCATCGCGACGCACCCTCCCGCGTAGACAGCAACCGCCGGGGCGCCCCGGACCCATTCCCAGGGCTGATGCACCAATTCGGGCCGGCGATGCACAGCCCAGACGGCCAGCCCGGGCCCGGCCAGCAGGCCCGCCAGAACCAGTTTCTCGATCTGTTCCTTGATACGATCGGGGATCCCCAAGGAATGCAGACGGTTGAACAGAGCCACCCAGAGGGCGAGATGCCCCAGGAAAGTCGCCAAGCAAAATGCCGCGTGCATCAACGGTTATTCTCTCCCCCCCCTCCTGGCGACTGCGGCTCCTGCGACCATTCCAGGATGGTTTCGATCACATCCAGCAACTGCTCCACCCGGAACGGCTTGTACAACACCGCCTTGTAATGCAACCCGTCCTGTCGCGCTTTGACGATCGAATGCCCCGGATCGTGACCGAACCCCTGCATCAACACCAGCGGTACCCGCTCCGCAAACAAACGCTTCAATTGGACCAGCAGTTCATAGCCTGTCATGTCCGGCAAGCGGACCTCGGTGATGATCACGTCATACGGGGCCTCGGCCGTGCTGGCTCGCACCATCAGTACCGCTTGCGCACCGCTCTGCGCCGTTTCCACGATACAGCCGTATCGCTCGAGCGTCAGGTGCGCGCTGTCCAACATTTCGGCATCGGAGTCCACGACCAGGATCCGGCGGCCGGCGAACCGCTCCCGGTCTTCGGTCTGGACTCCGGCCGGCACGGCATCCGACGGCGCCAACCCCTTGCCCACCTCTTGGATCAAGTGCCGGATCTCCCGAGCCTCACGCAGCAGCGTCTTCAGACGCTGCTCGATCTCCGGGTCGTGGCCAATGTACGTTTCCAGCACATCCACCGCTTGATTCAGAATCGCATCGATCGGCCGAGCGACCGCTCGATGAATCGCCTCCACGCTCTTCATCGCCGTGTTCATGCCCTGGGCCGTCAATAATTCCAGGGTGTTCAGGGCGAGTGCCACGTCGCGGGCGAAGATCTCCAAGAACATCAAATCGTTCTGGCTGAACGCCCCCGGAGCTTCATGCTCCACATTGAACGTCCCGATCACCTGCTCGTGCAACACCAGCGGCACGGTCATCGAACTGCGAGCCCCCTCGAACCCCGGAATGTACAGCGGATCATGCTCCGTGTCATCGCACAGATAACTCTGGCCACTGGACGCGACGAACCCGGTCACGCCATGACCCCGCGGTTCGGCCAACAGCGGCCGATGAGCCGCTTCCTCATCCATGCCTTCCACCAAGAGGGGTACCAAGCAGCCAGTGTTTTGATCCAGCATGCGGATCTCGATCACGTTGTAATTCAAAATGTCCTGCGTCGATTGCAGAATATTCGCTTTGAGCAACTCGATCCGATCTTCGACCGTCATGTCGAAAATTTCTTCCGGCATCAAATCGGTCAGCATGGTGCCGGCATGGTGGATGGCCTCCAGCTTCTGTTGTTTATGCATTTCACTGGTGATGTCACGCACAACCACCACCAACTGGCGGGGATGGGTCGGGCGGCCTCGCAGCAACGACACGTGCAACTGATAGTAATGTTTGTCCGCCACGCGGAGGGTGGTCGCGCTGGTCTTCCCGGTTGCCAAGGCCGTGTGGAAAGGGCAGAAGTCCGGGCCCAGGATTTCCGGGTGATCCAGTACGGCGTAGAATCCTTGTCCCTCCACCGCATCGGTACCACTGAGCTGCCGAAAGCGGGGGTTCGCCCAGTGAACGACGTTCTCCTGATCGATCAGCACGATGCCATCCGGAAGATCCTTCAGGATCCGGTTGCACCAGCCCGGCTCGCTAGTGTCGCACCGTCGTTCCATCCACTCGCGGGAAAAGCAGGCCACCACATCGTCCCGGCTGATCGCCGACATGGCCTCTTGCAGATCGTCGACCGTTATCGTTTCGAAACGGTCCTGCAACGCTGCACGCAGTCCGGCCGCGTCTTGATCCACCGGACCCCAAAACAGGATTTTGGGTTTAACAGTCAAATTTCACCCCACCTTCTGCTGCACCACGAGGCTTGCCGATCCCCAAAGGGGCGGCACCCTTCCATCGACACCCGGAAACCACCCCGCATCTCGATACGTTCAATCTACTGCGGCAGCGGCCGATAACCAACCCCCGCCCGAAGCAACCGCACCAATTACCATGTTTCAGCCCGCACTGCGGGGTCGGCGAGGCCGCCATCCCGTCGCACCGAACCGTCCATGCACACAGGAATCGGGGGTTATTGGCAGCCCGTTTGCCGAGGTGACAACGCTGGCCTGCCGGCAAACACGACTGGTCCCATCCGCCCAAGCGCCATAACATGGTAGGATGTGCAAGGCAGATTTTGGAGGACCCGCGATATCCTGGAACGGGAGCTGGCGGAGCGATATCCGATGAATCCTTTCTGAGTTTGGAGCAACCGATGCCCGGACGTGTCTCTCGGCGCGATGCGCTGCGCTCACTCGCCGCCCTGCCCGTCGTGGCGGCGGGGTTTTCCTCCCGCTCGGCCCCCGCCGCGCCAGCTCGAAACCGTTGGGCCAACGCGATCGACCGCGGTCTGAATTGGGTGGCCCGAACGCAATCCCCCATTCGAGGTAACTGGACGGCCGGCAACTATCCGACGGCCATGACCGCCCTGGCCGGGACCGCTCTGATCTGTTCCGGTTCAACCACTACCCAAGGACCCTATGCCCAGAACATCCGCCGGGCCGTCGACTACCTGTTGACCAAGTCCCGCTCGAATGGGCTGATCGGCGATCCGCATACCGATAATCGCTATACCTATGGACATGGCTTCTCCATGCTGTTCCTCTCCCAAGTACTGGGGGAGGAGCAGGACGAGGAAATGCGGCAGTTGTTGATCGAGGTGCTGACCAAGGCCGTCGAATTCACCTGTTGGGCCCAAACGACGTCGGGCGGTTGGGGGTACGTCAGCGCCAAAGACGGCAACGACTTCGACGAAGGCTCGACGAC
>SLEY01000108.1 GCA_007124535.1 Planctomycetaceae bacterium | reverse complement strand
GGGTTCGAATGAGGCCAAGCCCCGCCGTACCCATCCGCAGCATGTGCCGCCATGCCGGCGAGCATCGCCAGGATCGCTGTGAGCATCCGAATCGATTGGTTTGATTTCATCGCTTGAACCCAATTCAGCTGGAAAAGTCACGCGCCAGACACAAAAGACCATCGACCGGCACAGACGAGAGATTCAGAAAAATCGTTGTATTCCGCAAAGTTTCTCATATTCGACGATTGATTCAGCCTTTCTTGGGGGGCTGCCTCCGGGTGGCGCGCCGGATCCCGAACCGCATCGGGATTGGCAAACTCTCCGTCCGACCAGATGCGGACGCTAACGGTTGTGTCGGTTATGCACGCCGTCCGGGTTGAGTCGATTGTGTCTGCCGCGTAGACTTTTCCCGTGGTGCGTTGGTTTGTAAAACGAGAGTAGCCGCGAGCGGGGGAGATGCCGACAATGAAAAGATGGCGGGCTGGAGCCGTAATACCCTTGGGAACCGTACAAGCGGCAGGACCGTCGGAAGAACCAGCGGGTCCGGCGCGTCGGCCGGATCACGGTCGAACCGGTGAAGGACAGGTTGCCTTATGAGCACTTTGCCAGCAAGTGGACATCTTCCCCAAGGCTATCGCGCCCAGATGATGGCATGGTTGGGGGGCCCGGTTCAGAGGCGGATGGGCCGCTGGTCGGCTACGCTCCAAGCCATCAACGATTGGGAACCCACCCTGCAAGCGGAGAGTGATGCCCAGCTGCGCAAAAGGAGTTTGTCGCTCCGATTTCGCGCCAAGAGCGGCGAAAAACTGGAACGCTTGGTCCCCGAAGCCTTTGCCCTGGTGCGAGAAGCCGCCGTGCGGACCATCAAGTTGCGGCACTTCGACGTCCAATTGATCGGCGGATTGGCCTTGTTCCACGGATGTATTGCCGAAATGGATACGGGCGAAGGCAAGACGCTGACCGCGACCTTGCCCATGTATGTCAACGCCTTGATCGGTAAAGGGTCGCACCTGGCCACCGTCAACGATTACTTGGCTGCCCGCGACGCCGAAACGATGACCCCCGTCTACTCTCTTCTGGGGATGACCGTCGGGGTGATCCAGACGCAGGACCAACAGGACCAGCGCCGCAACGCGTATGCGTGTGATATCACCTATGGCACGGCCAAGGAGTTCGGTTTCGATTTCCTTCGCGACCGCCTGCTCCTGCGCAGAATGGGGCGTCAGGAAACCGACTTTTTGGGGGAGGGCAGTGACGAGCGTTGGGAAACCGGTGGCGAGCAGCCCGTGCAGCGAGGTTCGCATTTCGCCCTGGTTGACGAGGCGGACAGCGTGTTGATTGACGAGGCGCGCACGCCCTTGATCATCGGCTCCCTTGGCGAAAAGGCCCGCGAGCAGGTGGTGGCGTCCTACCAGTGGGCTGCCGAACACGCCGCTTCGTTCGAAGAGGACCTGGACTACGAATACGATCACGATGATCGCAAAGTCGAATTGACCGCGCTGGGGCGACAGCGAGTCCGAGCCCTCCCCCATCCGGATATCATGCGATCGGTCGGACTGATCGACCTTTACCAGTACACCGAACGGGCGGTCAAAGTCCACCGAGACTACCACCTGGATCGGCAATACGTTGTTCGCGACGGCGAAATCGTGATCGTCGACGAATTCACCGGACGCTTGGCCGAAGGGCGAAAATGGCGAGACGGAATCCATCAGGCGATCGAGGCCAAAGAACATGTCGAGGTGACGGTCCCCACCGGCCAGGCCGCCCGCATCACCATTCAGGACCTCTTCCTGCGATACCGGCACTTGGCAGGCATGACCGGCACGGCACGAAGTTCCGCACGTGAGTTCCGGAAAATTTACAAAATGCGGGTGGTTCCCATCCCCACGAATCGACCCGTTCAGCGCAAACGGTTACCCGCCCGCATCTTCGGGACCAGTGAAACCAAATGGAACGCGATCGCCGACGAAATTGTCCAGCTGCATGCCCAGGGGCGACCCGTCCTGATCGGGACCCGTTCGATCGACAAATCCGAGCATCTGTCGGAACTGCTGTCCCGACGCTCGATCGAGCACCAGGTCTTGAATGCCAACGAGATCGCCAAGGAGGCGCAGATTGTGGCCAAGGCGGGTCAGAGCGGCCGGGTCACAGTTGCCACCAATATGGCAGGACGCGGAACCGATATTAAGCTAGGGGAAGAGGTTGCTGAAATGGGGGGTCTGCATGTGATCGTGACCGAAATGCACGATGCGGCCCGCATCGACCGCCAGTTGATGGGACGGTGCGGTCGCCAGGGGGATCCGGGCAGCACGCGATTTTTTTTGTCGCTGGAAGACGAGATCCTGCGTTCGGGTTTCGGCCCCAAATGGGCGGACAGCTACGAGGCGCTGGGCGCGCGAACCGACGGACCGATCGAACGCTTCACACGGACTTTTCGCCGAGCCCAGAAGAAAGTCGAACGGCGGCACTTCCGCGACCGCTCGGTGCTGCTGCATCATGAAAAACAGCGAAAAAAAATGCAACGCGAGATGGGGCAGGATCCGTACCTGGATACGCCCGATTGATACCCCGAGGTGCGATCGGATTGCCTTCCCTCCCCGAACGCCTAGAATTTTGGGCGACCGGGGTGGGTTGACCCTGACTTTTCGGCCACACTGAAATATTTTGCTCAAGGAATCCTTCAATCACTTGGCGCAAGCTCTCGATATATCTTTCGCAGGCACTGCAGACTGAACTCCCGATTTCCAAGGTGGCGTGCATATGTCGACCGAACCTACCGTGAACGCGGATACAATTGAGCAGACCAAACAGCAGATCCGCGGACTGGTTAGCGAGATTGCCCAGTTATCCAAGAGTGAATTGGATGCGGAGGAGTATTATCCGGCGTTCCTGCAGAAGATCGTGGCCGCCCTGGCCGCGATCGGCGGGGCGATCTGGGTCGTGCGGGACGGCCGGCGGCTGGACCTGGCGTATCAGATCAAGATGAGCGAAACCCTGCTGGATACGGAATCCGAAGATGCACGGCGGCATTTCGGGTTGCTCAGCCAAATCGCGGCGACGGGCGAAGCGCATCTCGTGCCGCCTCAGTCCGGCGGGGGGGAGGACCAGGGCATCGGAAACCCCACACGCTTCCTGCTGGTGCTGGCCCCGCTGCGCACCGACAATCAGGTGGAAGGCGTCATCGAGATCTTCCAGCGGGCGGATGCCCAACCCGTGACCCAGCGCGGGTACCTGAAGTTCGTGATGCAGATGTGCGAGTTGGCGGGCGAGTGGTTGAAGACCCGCAAACTGCGGCAGATCAGTGATCGTCATTCCCTGTGGGCCCAAGCGGATCACTTCGCTCGCCTGGTCCACGAGAACCTGGACCTCCGCGAAACCGCCTATGCAATCGTCAACGAAGGGCGACGGATCATCGGGTGCGACCGGGTCAGTGTGGGGGTGATGCACGGGCGGAAGTGCAAGATCGAGTCGATCAGTGGTCAGGACACGATCGAAAACCGTTCGAATATCGTGCATTTCCAGGGCGAACTGGCCACCCGGGTGGTCGCGACGGGCGAATCGCTGTGGTACGACGGATCGACGGAGGATCTGCCGCCCCAGGTGGAAGAGACCCTGCAGGAATACATCGATGAATCGCACACCCGGATGTTGGCCATGCTGCCCTTGCGCCGGCCGAAACGCACCACCGAGGCGCGCCAGACGGTGACCGGCGAGGCGGACGAGGAAAGCAACCTGGCCAACGAAATCGTGGGGGTGCTGGTGGTCGAACAGATCGAAAGCGACCTTCCGGAACCGGTCCTCCGCTCCCGCACCGACTTGGTCTACGAGCATTCGGCCCGGGCCATCACCAACGCGATCGATGTCAACCGGATCTTCCTGATGCCCCTCTGGCGGACGATTGGAAAATCCCGTTGGCTGGTCAGCGCACGCAATTTGCCCAAAACCGTGATCGCCTGCCTGGTGATCTTCGCGGTGCTCTTCACCCTGATTTTCGTCCGGAAGGATTTCAACATTCAGGGCCGGGGGCATCTGCTGCCGGTGGTCAAGCAGGACGTGTTCGTACCGGTTACGGGCGACGTGCTCCAGGTGTTCGTGCGGGACCAGGACCGGGTGGACGAGGGCGATCCGCTGGTTCGCCTGCGCAATGCGGACCTGCAGGTCGAGTACCAGGATGTGATCGGTCGGCGGCAGACCGTGCGTGAACGGTTGTCCGCCGTGAATTTTGCCCTCCTGCATCAGCGCGGTTTGAGCGAGAGCGAGCGGATCGGTTTGTCGACCGAATCGCGCGAGTTGGAACAGGAGTTGGAGACGCTGCTGCAGAAGTACGAGTTGTTGAGCAAGAAACGCGAGATGCTCGAGATCCGGGCCCCGCTCTCCGGGGAAGTGACCATTCCTTGGGATGTGGAGCGGACGCTGGTCGGCCGGCCGGTGGCGATGGGCGAAAAACTGATGAGCATCGCCGATCTCGAGGGCGGCTGGGAAGTCGAATTGGAGATCCGCGAGTCGCGGAGCGGCAAGATCGCGGCGGCTCGCCGCGATCTCCAGTGGCAGGAACGGTATCCGGGTGCCGGGGAGCAGGTCCGTTACATCCTGGCGACGGACCCGGAGAACGAGCGGATCGGCGTGTTGACGGATGTGAAACACGTGGTCGAGTTTGACCGGGCGGGTCAGGAGCGGGTGCCGATTGTCCGCATGCGGGTCCAGATCGAACAGGATCTGGAGAATCCTCATCCCGGTTCGACGGTCACGGCGAAGATCTATTGCGGGCGGCGGGCCATCGGCTACGTCTGGTTCCACGAGGCCTGGGAGTGGCTCCGCTCGAATATCCTCTTTTATTTCAGCTGATGGGAACAGGGAGCAGGTAACGATGTCCACCTTTGCAATAGTCCTGGCTTCGGCGGCCCTGATCGCCCAGCCGAGCCGTACGCCTTCGGCGGATCGCCCTTCCGAAGCGCATCTGCCGCACTGCGTGATCTCGATGATCGACCACGTCGATCTGCCGGCGGAGGAGGAGGGGATCCTCCGCGAGTTGGTGGCGAAAGAAGGGATGGAAGTCGACGAGGGCCAGGTGCTGGGCCAGCTGGATCAGACCAGCGCCCTGGTGCGGATGAAAGCCGCGGAGGCGCGACTGGCCGTGGCCGAGGAAAAGGCCACCAACGAGGCCAATGTGAAAGTGGCCCGGAAATTGATCGAACTGAGCCGGGCGGAATTCGAGGAGTCGCAGGCGATCAATCGCCGCAGCGCGGGCACGATCCCCGAGACCCAACTGCGCCGCCAGCGGGTGACGATGGAAAAGGCGGAATTGGATGCGGAAGCGGCCGAAATGGAGTTCCGCATCTCCGGTTTGGAATTAAGGGAAGCGGAAGCGGCGGTGGAAGCGGTGGACAACGAACTGGAGCGACGCGAAATCAAAGCCCCTTTCGACGGGGTGGTCCTGACTTTGTATCGCCAGCGCGCCGAGTGGGTCCGCCCGGGTGATCCCATCCTGCGGGTGGTCCGAATGGACCGGCTGCGGGTCGAGGGATTCCTCCCGGCCGATCGGTACGCACCGGAAGAACTCGACGGGGCGGACGTCGAAATCCGCGTGCCCCTGGTCGGCGGCCAGCAGCGCAACCTCTCGGCCCAGATCGATTATGTCAGCCCCATTATCGAGGCCAGCGGCAACTTTCGCATCTGGGCCGAGGTGGACAACCCGCCCGGACCGGGAGGGTTCCGCTGGTTGTTGCGCCCCGGCGCCGAAGTCGAGATGCTGATTTCCTTGAACCCCACCCGGGTTGCCGCGCGGCCGGAAAACTGAGCGGCGAAGACGCACCGCGTACCGAATCGGCACTCCTGCTGCCCTAGAACCGGAGTAACCCACGACCCATGGCAACCTTGGCCGACAGCCTTGTCAGCAGTTCTTCCCGACGCTTGACGCTGCGCGTGCGACCCGATTTGACCGCGCGCCGACAAAGCTATCATGGCGAATTGTATTGGGTGGTCAAGGAACCGGTCGGGCTGAACTATTTCCGCTTCCACGAAGAGGAATATGCCATCCTGCAAATGCTGGACGGCAATACCAGCCTGGAAGAAATCAAGGAACGGTTCGAGGACGAGTTCGCACCCCAGAAAATCACCTTCGCCGATCTGCAGCAGTTCATCGGCATGCTCCACCGCAGCGGACTGGTCATCTCCGATTCCGCCGGCCAGGGGCGGCAGTTGCGCAAACGCCGCGACGAAAAAAAACGCAAAGAACTGCTGGGAAAACTCTCCAATATCTTCGCCATCCGCTTCCGCGGCGTCGACCCGGAACGCTTCCTGAACTGGCTGTACCGCTATACCCGCTGGGTCTTCCACCCGCTGGTCGTGTTCCTCTGCCTGGCCCTGGCCGTCAGCGCCCTGAGCCTGGTCATCGTCCAATTCGACGTCTTCCGCTCGCGATTGCCCTCGTTCCACGAGTTCTTCGGCCGGGGCAACTGGTTCTATCTGACCCTGGCCTTGGCGGTGGTCAAGATCTTCCACGAACTAGGGCACGGACTGGCCTGTAAACACTTCGGCGGCGAATGCCACGAAATCGGGGTGATGATCCTGGTCTTTACACCCTGCCTGTACTGTAATGTGTCCGATTCGTGGATGCTGCCCAGCAAGTGGCGGCGGGCCATGATCGGGGCGGCCGGCATGTACGTGGAAATGGTGTTCGCGTCCCTTGCCACCTTCATATGGTGGTTCAGTGACCCCGCCACCCTGGAAAACCAAGTCGCGCTCAGTGTGATGTTCATCTGTTCGGTCAGCACCCTGGTCTTCAACGGGAACCCGCTGCTGCGCTTCGACGGCTACTATATCATGATGGATCTGACCGAGATCCCCAACCTGCGGCAGAAGTCGACCGAAGTGCTGAAACGTTTCATGGTCGATCTCTGCTTGGGATTGGAACAGCCGGACAACCCGTTTCTGCCGCAGAAGAATCGGTTTCTGTTCGGTCTGTACACCGTGGCCGCCGTCATCTACCGCTGGATTGTGGTCCTGTCGATCTGCTGGTTTTTGATGAAGGTTTTGGAACCCTACGGTTTAAGGGCGATCGGCGTGATGATCGCCGCCGCCGGCTTCTTTGGTCTGGTGGTCCAGCCCTTGTACCAGTTGGGCAAGTTCTTCTATATGCCTGGGAGGATGCACAAAGTGAAACGGCATCGTCTGGCGGCGTCGCTCGCCGTCGTCGGCATCTTGATCGGTCTGGTGGTGTTCGTACCGCTGCCGTACCATGTCCGATCCACGTTTGAAATCAGTCCCCGCAATGCGGCTTCGATCTACGTGGACGTACCGGGCCAGTTGAGATCGATTCATGTGCGCAATGGGGATGTGGTCGAGCCGGGACAACCGCTGGTCACGTTGGAGAATCTGGACCTGGCCCTCCAGGTTGTCCGGTTGGAGGGCCGCGCCGCCACGCTGGAAACGCGACTCCGCGGCCTGGGACGAAGGGCTTATCTGGACGAAACGGCAGGGATGCGGATCAAGGAAACGCGGGAAAGCTTGAGCATGATCCGCGAACAGTTGGAAGAAAAACAGCAGGAACTGGATCGACTGCTGATCACGGCGCCTCTGGATCGAGGTGGCACGGTCATGGCCGTGGCTGCCAAACCGCGCTCCGAAGACCGCCGCCGCCTGCCCAGTTGGTCTGGATCCCCGCTGGACCCGAAGAACCGCGGCGCCGCGTTCCAGCAGAGCGAATTGATTTGCCGCATCGGCGATCCCCAGGATCTGGAAGCCCTGCTGGTCGTGGACCAGGCGGACATCGAATTGGTCGTCCAGGCCATGGCCGGCGGCGAGCAGCCCGAAGTGGTCCTGCTGCTGGACGCCCATCCCCACCGCACGATCACCAGCCGCGTGGTCGGCATCGCAACCACGGAATTGCAAGTGGCCCCGCTGAACCTTTCCCGCCAAGCCGGCGGCCAAATGAGTACCGAAACCGATCCGGTGACCGGCGAGCAGCGACCGCTGAGCCCCTCGTATCACGCCCGCGTTCCGCTGGACGATATGGAAGAGTTGGCCGAGTTGAATGGTCTCTTGAAAGAGGGGCAGCAGGGAGCGGCGAAGATCGCCGTCCGCTGGCAATCCCTGGGCCGACGCTTCTACCGTTACATCGCCCGCACGTTCCATTTCGAATTCTAAGCTTTTCCGGCAGGTACCCCCCCCTCTTCGAGCACAATGGATTCTGTTAGGATACACCCTGCGATAGCCGCGCCGGAGCGCGACTGCCCGGGTAGCCCGATCGTCTTGGTCGGCGAGTTGACAGGTGTCATCCGCTTGGAGGCACCCATCGCGTTTTTTTTCACGCAAGAAAGATGGAGAGACTGATGGCAAAAGAAGAACAGCAAGCCGCCGAACAAACCGGTACCGAAGCCCCGCAGGCCGCGAGCCAGCCGGAAGCGGGGGTCACGCCCCCACAACAGGCGGCCCCCCCGCAGCAGCAACAGCAACTGCAGGTCGACGACAGCGTGTTGACCGCCAGCTATGCCAACTTCTGCCGCGTCACCGGTTCGCCCGAAGAGTTGATTATCGATTTCGGGCTGAACCCGCAACCCGTGGGCATGCCCACCAATCCGATCAAGGTCACGCAGCGGATCATCGTGAACTTCTTTACGGCCAAGCGCCTGCTGCACGCGCTCGGGATGTCCGTCCAACGCCACGAAGCGGTGTTCGGAGTTCTCGAGACGGATATCAACAAGCGCTTGCGGTCGCACCAGCAGAAATAGCGCACCAAGAATAACCGCTCGGATCGGTGGGGAACCGCCTGTCGGGCACCCCCGTTCCGACGGTTCTTGAAATGCCCGCTAGAATCTATCGGCTGCGCACTCCACTAAATTCTGGCGGCGCAGCCGGTTGACGTGGCTAGGACTCCCTCCCGCCGACCGCCTGGTCGGTACCATCCACTTGCCCCCCTTGCCTGCCTCGCCAAAACTGCACACAATCCACCAAGAACGCAGCCCAACCCGTCAGCGAACCGATGACTGAAAACCGAGCCAAGGCGAACGGGAGTATGCCGGATTCTTACGACGCGCTGTTGATCGTTTCGTTTGGCGGGCCCGAGCGGAGCGAGGACGTCCTGCCGTTCCTCGAAAACGTGGTCCGCGGCAAACGCGTTCCCCGCGAGCGCTTGCTGCAAGTCGCTCAGCACTACGAACAATTCGGCGGTGCCAGTCCCATCAACGAGCAAGTCCGCCAGTGGATGCGACTGGTTCAGCCTCAGTTGCAGGCCGCTGGCGTTCAGTTGCCCTTATTTTGGGGAAACCGCAACTGGCATCCCTTCCTCACGGATACGATTCGCCAGATGGCGGAACAAGGAGTCCGCCGCGCCCTGGCTTGGGTCACCTCGGCCTACAGTTCCTATTCCGGTTGCCGCCAGTATCGGGAGGACATTCAAGCGGCCTGCGATGCGGTCGGGCCGGCTGCCCCCCGGGTCGATAAGATTCGCGTTTTCTACAACCATCCGGGCTTTGTCGCAGCCCAAGCCGCCCGGGTCACGGAGGCACTGGAATCCGTGCCGAGGGACCTCCGCGATCGGACGTGGGTCTTCTACACGGCCCACAGTCTGCCCCGAGCCATGGCGGATTGCTGTCACTATGTCCGGCAGTTGAAAGAGACCTGCCGGTTGGTCAGCCAGCGTGCCGGAGTGACCCGCGATCGGCTGGTCTATCAGAGCCGGAGCGGCCCCCCCGGTCAGCCTTGGTTGGAGCCGGACGTCTGCGATGCCATCGAGCAATTGCAAACGGACGAAGCGCCTGGCAGCTTGGTGATCGTACCCGTCGGTTTCCTTTCGGATCACGTCGAGGTGCTATTCGATTTGGATGTGGAGGCCCGCGAGGCGGCCCGGCGATGTCGGCTGCCGATGGTCCGAGCGGCGACGGTGGGGACACATCCCCTGTTCGTGCAGATGATCCGCGACCTGTTCCTGGAACGTTTGGAGTCCCGTTCCACCCGCCCCGTGGTGGGTCGATACGGGCCGCATCCCGATATCTGCCCCTCGGATTGCTGTCTGCCGGGACCACCGTCCGCTGCCGCGTCGCGAGGGCCCGCATCGTGACCATCACCAGTGCCTCGCACTCGAGTTCCCCCGATTCGGGCCCGCCCGGCTTCAACCCGCGGACCGCGGTTCGCAAAGCGGCGGATCGGAAAGAGGTGCCCTCGCGGCGCTCGGTACGCGAGCAGATCCGCCGCGCCTGCGGCGATGAGGCCCGCCGCTTGGACCCATCGCAACCGTTGAGCATGGACACGATGGAACGGGTCGCCTCGCGATTACTGCGGGACGCGGCCTTGCCCCCGAGCTACTTGGGTTGGACCATGGTTGCGCTGGCGTCCGAGTTCTGGCGGGAACAGGTCGCGGCGACGTCCCCCGCCCGACGCCTGCTGCTGCTGCCCCATTGCCTGAAACGGGCCGTGGGATGCCCGGCCGAATACGAACAGCATGGCTTGGAGTGCCACGAATGCGGGGCCTGCAGTATCGCCGATTTCCGTGGCGTCGCCGAAAGGCTGGGGTACCGGGTGCTGATTGCCGAAGGCTCGCCGATCGTGCTGAAGATCATCGTCAGCGGCCAGGTGGATGCGATTGTGGGAGTCGCCTGCCTGAACGTGCTGGAGAAAGCGATCGACAAGATCCTGGCGGCCGGCATCCCCTGTATGGCGGTTCCCTTGCTGTCCCACGATTGCCGCAGTTCGTCCGTCGATGAGGACTGGGTGCTCGAAATGATCCGCCTGCAGGGACCGCCCACCCGCCAGGCGCCGCGCAGTTACTTGCACCTGATGCGGGGTGCGGCCGGATTGTTCGCCTCGCCCGAATTCGAACGGCTACTGCCCCGGCGGCGTGCGGACGCCACCACGCCTCCGGGAACCGCCGCGCCGGCCCTCGACCCGATCGCGGCGACCGAGGCGATCGCCTACGAGTTCCTGGCAGCAGGCGGCAAGTACTCGCGACCGTTCATCACCCTGGCCGCCTACGACGCCCTGACGGGCGGCCAAGCCACCGCCCGCGACGGCTCGGACTGCGTCCAAGCCTTTCCCGACGCCGTCAAACGCACCGCCCTGTCCATCGAAATCTTTCACAAAGCCTCGCTGGTCCATGACGACATCGAAGATGATGATGCCTTTCGCTACGGCCAGACCACGCTCCATCGCCGCTGGGGCGCCCCCACCGCCATCAACGTGGGAGACTACCTGATCGGCCGCGGTTACCGCTTGGTCAGCAGCGAAACTCCGGTGCTCGGACCTCAAGTCGTCGCCGACTTGCTCGACTGCCTGGCCGACGCGCATACCCGACTGTGCGAAGGGCAAGGTGCGGAGTTGCTGTGGCGGGACGCGCGGGACAAGCGTTTGACGCCCCTGGATGCCTTGAAAATCTATGCCTTGAAAACCGCCCCCGCCTTCGAAGCCGCGCTGGTTTGCGGACTCCGACTGGCCGGAACCGTCGAACCCTATCGCCAACCCGTCCGGAGGTTCGCCAGCAATCTGGGCATCGCCTTCCAAATCCTCAATGACCTGGACGATTGGCAGGAGGATCGACTGAACAAACGCCAGCGGGGACGCGACCTGCTGGACGGCCGCCCCACCTTGCTCTGGGCCCTGGCCCTCCAGAACCTGCCTCGGCAAACCCTCGAAGAACTGACCCGCCTGGTCGGCGACCCGCGGAAAACCGACGACGATCCGGCCCGCCTGCACCGCGCCGGACAACTGTATCGCGAAGCCGGCGTCTTCGATCAAGCACACCAACTGATCGAAAAACACCGCGCCCGAGCCGAACAGATCGCCCGCCAAATCCAACCCGAACGGCTGCAACACCTCCTGACCTACCTGATCCAAGCCGTACTCCGCTGGCCCCAAACCCGCTGAACCCGCGGCAGCCCCGCCGCCGCCCCGCTCAGAATACCGTTTCATCCGGCATCAATTGCTGCAGATGCCCCAGTAAAGCCGCACGAGCACGGTGCAGACGGCTGCGAACCGTGCCCACGGAGATCACCAGGATCTCGGCAATCTCTTCGTAACTGAACTCCTCCAGATGCCGTAGCACAATGATCGACCGGTGCTCCTCCGTCAAACGACCCATCGCCTGTTCCAGCAGCTGCCGGCGCTCCGCTTGCTCCAGCGGATCCATAGGCGATTCCCCCGAATCGACGGGCTCCTCCCCCGCCAGCTCCCGGCTCTCGTCCCAAGACACCTCGACCCTCCGGCGACGACGACGACGGCTGATGGAAACATTGAAGGCGATCCGGTACAGCCACGTGTAAAACCGGCTTTGATGCTTGAACGTGTCCAACTTCACATAAGCCTGCACAAACGCATCTTGCACCACATCCTCCGCTTCGGATCGGCAGCCCACAATGTGAACCACGGCCGTATACAGCCGGTCCTGGTAACGGCGCACCAATACCTCGAACGCCCCACGATCACCACGTGTGGCTGCCTGAATCAACTCCGTCTCGTCGTTCAAGACGCGCTCCTCCGAATCGCGCACTGCAAATGGCGGGGCCGAGTTCTCCGGGCGAACAATACGGCGGGCCGAGCGAGGAAGCGTCGAAGAGTCTCTGTCCCTAATCCTAATCTTGAAGCTTGTTAGGCAAATTGTCAAATCATCGCCGACCTCAAACGGTCACGGGCTGTTCCGTTCGTGCCGATACGGTCTGTTGGCCGCATAATACCAACGCATCGCGCGCTAAATCGCCAGCCAACGTGGGGGACGGTCGCCCCGACTCAATCGAGGCCACCACCTCGGCGATCTCGTCCACAAAGGCGCCGATGGGGTCCCCGTCGCCCAACTCCGGCCGGATCACCTTCCCATCCCGGGTCAAAATCTTCAGCGGCATCTGTTCCGCCGCGTCCTCGTAAAAACCTACCTCGAAGTGCAGCGTGGCTTCCTCCAAATGCAACTCGAAACCCTGCGTGAACGGACGCCCCTGCTGATCGATCACGCCACACGTCGCACTGACCACCAACGAAGGGTCGGCGAAATGAAAAAACGTGTTGAAATACTCCAAAACCTCGCCACGCAGGCGGCCCCGAGTCGTCACGGCTTGGGCCATGCCGAACAGCAAACGAATAAAGTGGGCGTCATGCACGTGCAAGTCCAACATCGGACCCCCCACCCGCTGCGGGTCAAAGAAATCGCTGATCCAAAGGGGATCCGAGATCACCCGCTTAAAGGAGCCGCCCAGCGGTTTTCCATACGTGCCCTCGCGCACCAGCTTCAAAGCATGGGCGTATTCCGGGAAGTACGGCAGCACGTGCCCGATAAACAGCAACTTGTTCGCCTCGGCGGACGCGGCCACCATCCGGTCGCAATCCGCCGGGTTCAACGCCATCGGCTTCTCGCAAAACACGTGCTTGCCCGCACGGGAAGCCGCCACCGCCGCATCCGCATGCATCGCCGGCGGCAGACAAAGATCGACCAGGTCCACCTGCGAATCCTCCAGCATCTGGTGATAATCCGCGTACTGAGCGATCCCCGACAAGTCGACCATTTCCCCCGGAGGCCCGAAATTCCCCTTGATGTCCCTCCAGTCACCGGCCAGACGCTTGGCATTGGGCTCCGAAACCGCCACCAGCTGGACCCCCTCCACCTTCTGGTACGCCAAATAATGGATCCAACCCATGAAACCGATGCCAGCGATACCTACTCGAATCATCGATGCGACTCCTTCAATCAAAAAAATGACCCGCCCCCAGGAGGGGCCCACTGCGATTCATCCCGGACGCCGCCAGCCGGCTCAGCGGCCCACGACGCCACACGCTCTCCCAGCATACCAAAACCCACCCGCCCCGGGCACTCCCAACTCGGCTTCGGCGCCCAACTCCCAACGGCCCACCCCGACGGATCAGGATTCCGCCCACACCCTCTGGCAATCGCCGCCCAAATCGAATAAACTGGCACGTTCCCAGGGCGACTAGCTCAGTTGGTTAGAGCGCCGTCTTCACACGGCGGAGGTCTGCGGTTCAAGTCCGCAGTCGCCCACTGGTCACAAACCCCCGAAAACCCGCGTTTTCCCCCGTGAAACGCGGGTTTTTCTCGTTTCGGGAGTTGTACGTCCAGTTCAGGGTAATTATCAGGAAGCGCTTCTAGTTTACACAGATTCTCTGTAGCAAGGGGAAGCATAGGGGGAAGCAAAGGGGAAGCAGCGGCGTCATCGGTCCCAGTCGCCCATGCGGCGTCCCGGTCGATCCGATCATCAAGCGGCAAGTCCGGCAAGAGTTCCACCGCGCCGGCAAGGTCGAGTAATCGCGGGTCAGTGTAAACGTTCATTGTCAAGCCAATGTCGCTATGTCGCATCGCGGCTTG
>SLEY01000130.1 GCA_007124535.1 Planctomycetaceae bacterium | reverse complement strand
GCCGAAGCCTCCAATTCGTCGGGCGGTTCCATCGCCAGCAGGGCCAGCATCTGCAGCAGATGGTTTTGCATCACATCACGAATGATTCCGAAACGATCAAAATAACCGGCACGCCCCTCCAGCGCCAGGTTCTCCGACCACGTCACATGGACCGAAGCCAGATGCCGGCAATTCCACTGGGGCTCGAACACCGAATTCGCGAAGCGCAGGACCAACAGGTTCTGGATCACCTCCTTGCCCAGATAATGATCGATGCGGAAAATGTCGGGTTCCTGGAAAACCTCTCCCAGGGCGCGAGCCAGTTCGTCCGACGAAGGGCGATCCCGCCCGAAAGGCTTCTCCACCACGACCCGAGCCCAGCCATGCCCCGCCTCGCCACACGATACCAAACCGGTGTTCCCCAGCGATTCGGCCGTGCTGACAAAAATCGACGGCGGGATGGCCAGATAGTACATGC
Source organism: Planctomycetaceae bacterium (assembly GCA_007124535.1). Classification (GTDB taxonomy): domain Bacteria; phylum Planctomycetota; class Planctomycetia; order Pirellulales; family Pirellulaceae; genus SLMF01. The sequence goes on along the minus strand of SLEY01000130.1, from coordinate 3,586 downwards.
GGTTCACCACTCCCCGCACCTCCAGTTCCCGCATCCGCTGGTACAGGTCCAGGATTGAGTCCGTCGATCCGTACTGACCCGTCACGTAATGGCACCGCTGAAGGAACGTTTCCATCTGCTCGGCACACGAAGCACCGGCGGCATAGCGGCAAGTCAGGTGTTCGGTGATCCGACGCCGAAAGGCCGCATCGTCCAAACGCGTACGAGCGAATCCGAACATTCGCACGTCTGGGGGAAGTGCTTTCTGGCAATACAGGGAGAAAAGAGCCGGGAAAATCTTGCGCCGAGCGAGATCGCCCGACGCACCGATTACCACAATGGAAAGCGGTTCCTGGTTCGCATCCGTCATCATTGAATCCAAGTAAAGGGATGTTATGGGAAATTATCAGTTAACCCGGTAAAGTCAACCCCCCTTCATGAGTAGCCCACCCAAAACGGGGACGTGCATTCACTGCATTGGTCCGACCCGTCCGACCTGTCCGACCTGTCCGACCCGTCCGAAACATCCGCCCACCCCCGATTTCTACGCCATCCGAGTTAACCGTTCTTCATCGGTGAGGGATCGGAAAATAATCGAACAGCCCCAACTGGCAATTTTTCGAGAAACCCCTAACGTGCCACAGTGAGAGAGAGTGCGAGGTGGGTTCCCCCCATCTCCGGTTGAATTCTAAGCAACAATTGGTACAAGGAATCGAATCATGGCTTACACATTGCCCGATCTGCCGTACGCTTACGACGCGTTGGAACCGTCCATCGATGCCCGCACGATGGAGATCCATCATACCAAGCACCATCAGACGTATGTGGACAAGGTCAACGCCGCGGTCGCCGATAGCCCGCTGGGCGAGAAACCGGTGGACGCTTTGATCAGCGATCTGGGGGCGGTTCCCGAAGCGATCCGCACCGCGGTCCGCAATAATGGGGGAGGCCATGCCAACCATTCTCTGTTCTGGACCGTGATGGGCCCGGGTGGGGGTGGTCAGCCCACCGGGGCGCTGGCCAGTGCGATCGATGCCGAGTTGGGCGGGTTCGAGGCGTTCAAGGACGCCTTCGGCAACGCCGCAGCCACTCGTTTCGGCAGCGGCTGGGCGTGGCTGTACCTGGACTCCAGTGGCAAGCTGGCTGTGGGTTCGACGGCCAATCAGGATTCGCCATGCATGGGCGCCTCGATTGCCGGCATCGCGGGGACCCCCATCTTGGGACTGGACGTTTGGGAGCATGCATATTATTTGAAGTACCAAAACCGCCGGCCGGAGTACATCTCCGCGTTCTGGAACGTGGTCGACTGGAATGCGGTCGCCGAGCGATTTGCGCAGGCTCAAGGCTGAGCGGGACTGGCGGGGCCTGTCGAGCACGGGGATTCGTTGGGGCGGCAAAGCGGCGGAGCGGCGTGGTGTTCCAGGGGCAGCTGCCTCCCGCCGGGTCGCTGTCCGGACAGCCATCCGGCGGATCGCCCTGCGGAGCGTCTTGGACCTTCAGTATCCGCCGTCTCCGCACTTTCGCTTCCGGGGACGGCGAGTACAATGGCGGTTTGCCGCGTGAGGGACATTTTTTCCCGGCCGAGTTCACGGACGCCTTGACGGGCGTCCCCGTGCCGGCGGGCTTCCTGATACTTCCAGCGAACAGGGTATGTGGCGAATGAGAAGCGATCTGATCAAACGAGGCGTCGAGCGAGCACCGCATCGCAGTCTTCTCAAAGGAACGGGCAACTTTCGGGATGCGGATGTGGACAAGCCGTTTATCGCCGTGGTGAACTCGTTCGTCGACATCATTCCGGGGCATGCCCATTTGGACAAGGTCGGTTACTTCATCAAGGAGCAGGTTCGCGCGGCTGGCGGGGTGCCCTTCATTTTCAACACGATCGGCATCGACGACGGGATTGCGATGGGGCATTTGGGGATGAAGTTCTCGTTGCCCAGCCGCGAGTTGATTGCGGATTGTGTCGAGTCGATGATCGAGGCGCACCGGTTTGATGCGATGATCTGCATCCCCAACTGCGACAAGATCGTTCCGGGGATGATGATGGCGGCGGCGCGTTGCAACATCCCGGCGATTTTCGTCAGCGGCGGTCCGATGGAGGCGGGTCGCACCGAAGACGGCCGGAACGTGGACTTGATCGACGCCTTTTATGCCGTGACGCAGCGGAACGCGGGCCGGATCGATGATCGGACCTTGGCGGACATCGAGAACCACGCTTGTCCGACCTGCGGCAGTTGCTCGGGAATGTTCACGGCCAACAGCATGAATTGTCTGGCCGAGGCCTTGGGGATTGCTTTGCCCGGCAACGGGACGATTCTGGCGACCAGCGAGGACCGGCGGGCGTTGTATGCCGCGGCCGCCCGGCGGATTGTCGAAATGGCGATTCAGGACGGTCCGAAGTCGCGCGAGGTGATGACGCGCGCGGCCTTTGACAACGCCATGATCCTGGACATGGCCATGGGAGGGTCCACGAACACGGTGCTGCATATCCTGGCGATCGCTCACGAAGCCGGCGTTCCGTTTACCATGCAGGACATCGACGCGTTGTCCCTTCAAACGCCGAATCTCTGCCGCGTGGCGCCGTCGGCGGGGGACCAGGGGCGGATCTATCACATCGAAGACGTCCAGGCGGCGGGCGGGATCATGACGATTCTGGGCGAACTGATGCGGGGCCAGCCGGGTCTGTTGCGCGAGGACGCACTGACCGTCACCGGCCACACGCTGGGCGAAAACGTCCAGCGGCATGATATTCGGGTTCAAGGCCAAACGATCCGCCGTGATGGTTTGAGCACGGCGCGGCGCAGCGAATTGAGCGTGCACAGCGAGAACGCGTTGACCGGGGGAGCGGGGGTGTTGGAGCTGTTGGAGCGGGGAGAGTTCGATCCGTGGGACTGCATCCGCACCGTCGAGCGGGCTTATTCGCCCGAGGGCGGGTTGAGCGTGTTGTACGGCAATCTGGCGGAGGCCGGGGCGGTGGTCAAGACGGCGGGTGTCGATCCGGAAATGCTCCGGCACTCGGGCCCCTGCGTGATTTTCGAGAGCCAGGAGGAGGCCTGCATGGGGATTCTGAACGGCCGCGTCCGCCCGGGCGATGTGGTGGTGATCCGCTACGAGGGTCCCCGAGGCGGACCGGGTATGCAGGAGATGCTGGCGCCGACCAGCTATATCAAAGGTACGCCCGAACTGGCCAAGACGGTCGCCCTGATCACCGACGGGCGGTTCAGCGGGGGCACGGCCGGAGCCTGCATCGGCCATGTCAGTCCGGAAGCCGCCGCGGGGGGCGTCATCGGCTTGCTGCGCGATGGAGATCGAATCGACATCGACATCCCCGGCCGCACCTTGAAGGTCGATCTGTCGGAGGAAACACTGCAGGAACGCCGCCAGAACTGGCAAGCGCCCGCACCGCGGTATCAAACCGGGTATCTGGCCAAGTACACGGCGATGGCCAGCAGCGCCAATACCGGGGCCGTGTTGAAGTGGACCTGAGGGGGGGCACGCCGCCGTCCACTTTTCGAATTCGCACGCGCCGGGAAGGGGATTCGGTTCGATCACCCTCCCCGCACCGTGCCTGCCCGTGCACGAATCTGCTTGCCCGCGCATGAATCGG
>SLEY01000094.1 GCA_007124535.1 Planctomycetaceae bacterium | reverse complement strand
TAGAAGGCATCGGCCAGCACGGCCGAATCGTCGTAGACCACACCCGTCAGGAACGGCTCGTTTCCCGACGAGGCGAATTTCTGCGTGACCATCCAGGCATTCCAATTTCGCGTGGTGCGGAATTCACCCGCCAGCACCCCCAAACCGACCTCGCGCACGGAGTCCTTCAATTGGTTTCGGCGGTGCACGGGGCTTTCGAACAAATCGGCATGGGCGTCGACCGTGGCCTGCAACCGATCCAATTCCCCCGTGGTGCCCTGCCACGCGAGATTCTCTGAATAGAACCAAGGAGGGGAGAACGAATAGCCCGCCGCCACCATCCGATCGTACGGAGACGAATTGCCGTGCCCCGTGTGACTCAGTTGGTTCGTGTCCAACATCCACTGGCTATGCCCCCGTGCCGCATCGATCAGTGCGGACGAGAATGCCAGCGGTTGCTTGGGCCACGGAGCGATCGGCTCGTCAGGCAGTCCCTGGTTCAAATCGATGCCATGCCGCGCGGCTTCGGCCTGCGGGTCCGCACGCCCCCGATTGATCAGTTCCAACAGATACTGCTCGAATTCTGTCGGTTGGGCTACCTGTTCCACGGTTCCCGAATCGGCCGAAGTGTCCAGCAAGCGGACTGCCGGTCCTGCAGCGGCCAGTAGATTCCGGGCCTCCAGCGGTTCCATCATCAAACGGCGGCGCCGCGAAGCGCGCGAGGTCCGAATCTGCCGACGATGGCCACTTTCCAGCAGGGGGCGATTAGGGGGCATGGCGTCAGTCCTCTAAGATTAGATCGTCGTTCCAGCCCCCCACGATAAGCACGGTTGCGGTTGTGTCAAGTCACCTAATCCTCTGCCAAGAAATTACGGTCGCGTTCGTCGTAGCTGTCCCGGTTGCCGCCGCGCTGTGGCCGGTCTCTGACCGAGCCACCGGACCGAGCGAAGGTCTCCCATATCGGTGGAGACCTTCGGTCGGCGGTTTCGGCGGGGTCAGAGACCCGCGCCGAACAGTGAGGGGTCAGAGAGCCGCGCCGAACAGTGGGACCCGCGCCGAACAGTGGGACCCGCGCCGAACAGTACCCGCGCCGAGCAGTTCGATGGGGTCCATCGGCTGGGCGTTTCTGACCGGCGGACGTTTTCCCAATCGACAGCCACGCCGCGGCTCAGTAAGATGCTTGGACGTAGCGTGCGCTGCCACCGGAAATCCGTTGTCGCCCAGGCATTCGACAGCGAATCCAAGGAGGCAGCGAATAGGGGTAGGCCAATCAGTCCCATCCAAGGGACCATGAGCATGACCTGTAAAGCGGGGTATCGGTGAGCGTCGATGGGACGGAGGCGTCTGGGGAGGACCGGGACGCGTTGAAACATGCCGAGTATCGCAGTTGGTCGGAACACCTGCGTCCGGCGTGGATGGTGTGTTTTCCGATGGCCTGGACCGGCCTGCGATTGGTGCTGCGCCGGAAATTGTTCTGGTTGCTGCTGGGGCTGGCAGCATTGAACTTCTTGTTCCTGTTCGCCACGATCTACTTGAAAGCGCAGGTCAGTGCGGAGAATCCGGGAGTGGCCCGTTTCGTCGACAGCGTGCTGCACTCGGTGACTGGCGAGGGCCGCAGTTATCGGGATTTCATGTTCGCTCAGGGGACGGTGACGATGCTGCTGCTGGCCTTTGCCGGCGAAATGCTGATCGGGGGGGATCATCGTCAGGGCGGGCTGACGTTTTATCTGTCGCGGCGCATGGCCCCCTGGCACTACGTCTTTGGCAAACTGCTGTCGATCGCCGCCCTGGTCCTGCTGACCACGACCCTGCCGGCGCTGATCTTGTTTGTCCAGTACGGCATGCTGGCCGATTCGATGGCCTATTTCTATGAGAACGGGGGCATCGTGTTGGGGATTTTGGGCTACGGAGCGCTGATGGCCATCACGTTGAGTCTGCTGCTGATGGCCTTGGCATCCTGGTTCCCCCGCACGGTCCCGCTGGTGATGAGTTGGGCCTGTGTGTTCGTCCTGCTTCCGGCGCTGGGCGCTTTGCTGTACGAGGTGTTCGACCATCCGCATTGGCGGCTGATCATGTTCTGGCGGAATATCCGCCTGTTGGGCAGTTGGTGTTTCGGGGCCCTGACGCGCGAGCAGGATTGGGCGATGCTACCGTGGTCGGCTGGCGTGGTGGGGTCGGTGTGCGTGGTGTGTATTCTGGCGTTATTGCCTCGGATCCGGGCGGTCAAGGTGGTGTCATGACGCGGGATGCGGGGTGTTCGAAGGATTCGTCATCGCAGGGCGGTTCTCGGCCGCGGCGTTCCGCCGCCGCGCGAGGCGAGTTCCCGGGGGCGACAACCGCGGCGGCCGTGGCCGATCTGCAGCGGGTCTCCAAGTTCTTTGGCCCCGTCATGGCCGTGAATGACGTGACCCTGCAACTGCGACCGGGCATGACCGGATTGGTGGGACCGAACGGAGCGGGAAAGAGCACGCTGATCCGGTTGCTGACCGGCCAGTTCCGGCCCAGTCTGGGGCGGGTGCAGGTCGGCGGGTGCGACGCCTGGCGAGCGGCGGCCAAGGCGCGGATCGGCTACTGTGCGGATGCGGACGCATTTTACGAGGAGCTGTCGGGCCGGGCGTTCGTCCGGCTGATGGCCCGCTTGCACGGCTTGCGCGGCCGCCGGGCCCGGGAGCGGACCGAGCAGCTACTGGAACAGATGGGGATGGCCCAGCGTGCCAGCCGGCCGATCGGCAGTTATTCCAAGGGCATGCGCCAGCGGATCAAGCTGGCCCAAGCCCTGGTGCATGACCCGGATCTGCTGGTGCTGGACGAGCCGTTGAACGGCGTCGATCCGATCGGCCGGATGGAGATCCTCCAGCAGTTGCGAACGCTGGCGGCCGAGGGCAAAGCCGTGTTGGTGTCGACCCATATTCTGGACGAGATGGATAGGCTGGCCGATCGGATCCTGTTCCTCTGCCGCGGCCGGCTGATCGCCGCCGGTTCGCTGGCCCAAGTGCGTGCGATGCTGGCCGATCACCCGTTGCGGGTGCGGGTGACCAGCAGCCATTTGCGGGCTTTGGCGGCCCGTCTGGTCCGCCATCCGACGGTCCTGGGACTGCGGTTCGAGGACGAATCCAATCTGGTCGTGCGGGCTCGCCCGCCCCGGGAGTTTTTTCGCATGCTGGCCGAATTGGCCAGCGAGGACGGGTGGGAGATCAGCCGCCTGCGGGTGCTGGACGCCTCGACCGAAGCCGTTTTCGATTACCTGATGGAATCCGCCCGGCACTTGAGATGATCGCCATGACACCCCTGGATGGAATACTGCACCTGACCTTCCTCTCGGCACGCCGCATGATCTGGTCACGCCAGACGGTGATCAATCTCCTGCTGCTGATCCTGGCCACGCTGGCCTGTATCGCCTGGTCCCTGCGCTCGGATCCGACGCCCGAGCGTTTCATCTCGCAGATCCTGCTGCCGATCTACGTCGCCTTCCTGCTGCCGATCTTTTGCCTGTGCTATGCCACGGCGGGGATTGCGGGGGATCGTGAGGAGGGCACGCTGGTCTATCTGCTGGCCACGCCCCTGGGGCGACCGTGGATCTATCTGGCCAAGTACGCGGCCGCCCTGGCTCTGAGTTCGGTCTGGACGCTGGGCGGCCTCCGCCTGATGGGCCACGCGGCGGGCCCGATCGGCAACCAGGTCGTCGCCGCGCTCGGCTGGCCGATGCTGCTGGCCACCTGGACCTACGTTGGTCTGTTCCAATGGTTCGCCGCCCTGTTCCAGCGAGCCACGATCGTCGCCCTGGGCTACGCCCTGTTCCTGGAAGTCCTGGTCGGCAGCATGCCGGGGATCGTCAAACGGTTGGCCGTGTCATTCTACGCCCAGATCCTCATTTTCGACGCGGCCGGCGATCTGGGCGTCGAACCCTGGGGGCCCCATAACCCGGCCATCTTCCTGCCCATCGGCGCCTCGACGGCCACCGCCGTGCTGCTGATCGCCGCAACCAGTCTGTTCCTGCTGGGCGTTTGGACCTTCTCCCAACGCGAATACGTCTGAGGTCAGGCTTTCAAGCGTTTGTAGCGGAAG
>SLEY01000329.1 GCA_007124535.1 Planctomycetaceae bacterium | reverse complement strand
GGGTTCTTCGACCTCGACCCGGCATTCTCCGGGCGTCCCCCACAGGGCGGCCGGGCCGCCAGCCGAATTCGAGCTGTCGCTCGGCTGCCATGGGTCCGCTCCCGTTGGTCGCTCACTTTGCAAATGAATGAACCTGGCCATTCGTAGTACGGCAATGGCGGCAGTTCCACGAACTCGGTCCCGCCGGATTCCGCCGGTCGGCCTGTCCGTTCCCATTCGGCGACCCACTCTTCGAGTCGCTCGGAGTTCAGCCGTAGTTTTCGGGCACTCGATTCGACCTCGAGTGGCTGAAAATGCTGGTGACCACTAAAGTAGCCCCACGACGACGAATCGAGAGGCAACGACATGGGAAACGCCGTGCTTAACGTGGCGGAACCGGGACAGCTCGTCCGGGTTCGATCCCGGCAGTGGGTGGTCAACGAGGTATTGTCGATTACGCTGCCTGACGCATCAAATACCGCTGGAAATCGGTGACGATCAGTGGGGCGAACCATCGCCGGCGGTTGCTCACGGTTTCTGGCTTCTCGGCCAGCTTGAGCGAACCCTTGCGACAGCCAAAGATTAGGGTCGACTGGGCTGATCGACGGTCTGGTTTTTGTATTTTCAGGGGGCTACCCGCAGGTTCCTCTTGTCTATTCGATCCACGGCCCCGGCGGATTCCATCTTGATGGGGAAAGCCAGACGCCCGAGACGATCGAAGTTTCCGGGGTGAGGGCATCTACCGGGTCGAGGTTAACGGCGAGAGACGTCCATCCTCCGATATCAGGAGGCTTTATCTGCCGCTTGCCAGGCACAACGTGCCTGAAGTGATCCGATTCCGTCCCTCGGAAGCCGGCACCTCGGTCCGGGCACCTACCCTTGGGTACTGGTCTTATGTAACCGAGGGGGTGAACGAGTTCTGGATTGATTTCACAGACCGACCCCGGGCAGGAGAATATGCGAAGCGTGTTTCGGTCTGGAATCCTGACGGCGAGCGAGCCTGGGACCATTCTTACTCTTTGGAGGATGATCCACCGACACCTCCCCGCGCGACCCTAAGCGTTGCGGAGGGCATGGACGGGAGGCTATGGCGTGTCACGGGCGGCGACTTTGTCATCGACCCGAAAATACCGCCCTATTTCTCCGTCAGTCGGGCCAAATGGTTCAACCCGGAGAAATAGATGACCTGGAGAGCGAGGCAATTCTTTTACGTCATCATGAGGATGTCCTGCCAGAGCGGGAATCGATTCCCGCTACCGAGCCACGAACTCCCCCGGCCAATGGGTACGATGTTCATTCAGAAGGCGGGCTTGCAGCATGGTACGACCATCTGGCCCCTTCAGAGCCTTGTGTTCGACCCCCGCTAGAGGACGAGGACCAGCGCGGCCCAGGGAGACGAAGACGTTCATCGCGTCGGTCAGCATGCGCAGGCTGCGGATGTGCGTCTGGGCCAATTCGCTCAAGCCGGCGCCGTAGTAGCCGTGTCGGCGCCCGGCACGGTGACTGTGTTAAATGTCGTAAACCATGACCAATAAAGCCCTCACCGAATCCGTCGTCGAGGAAGCCGCCCTGGCGTTGTTGGAGGGACTGGGCTACGTGGTGTTGTCCGGGCCGGCCGGTGCGCCAGGTGAACCGGGGGCTGTACGAGAGCAGTATGGGCAGGTGGTGCTCGGTGGCCAACTGGGGGAGGATCTGCAGCGGCTCAACCCGGAAGTGCCGGAGGAGGCCCTGGAGGATGCGTTCCGCAAGCTGACCCGACCGGACTCGCCGTCACTGGTCGGCAATAACCAAGCGATCCACAAATATCTGGTCGAGGGGTGCCGGTCGAGTTGTTCAGCCGGGCGACCTTCCGCTGGCGTTACGGAACCTGAACCAGTTCTCCGCCCTGGACCGAAGCCAATCCGGAAATCACCTCGGCATTGACGTCTTCGCTGATGAACCGAACGGCTCCGTCAGCCAGGGCAAAGTTCAAACCACCCGGGTGATACGACCCTAACCCCCGGGCGCACTCGTGATTCCGCTCGGCAATCTCCTGACACCGGTGAAAACTGGGCACGACCTGCAGCAGATGGCCCCGCGGCATGATGGTTCCCAAGCTGTTCGTCCACTGCGCCGAAGCCCAATACGTGGCTCGCCGATTAAAGTCCTGGGCCTGATGCCGCTCGCTGAACATCAGCGTGTTGGACGTCCCATCCTGGATCGAAGCGAACGTCATATTGGAAAACACCGGGATATCGCCCCCCCGGTTCGAGCGAGTGAGTACCACGTGGAACACGCCTCGCCAGCCACTCCGTCCGCTACGGGTGAGGTGATGGTACTCGTCGCCATCCCAAGTACCATGCCGACCGCTGCCACCGGCATGATGGCCATTGCTGCGGCCACTGATCCCCACATACGAGGAGATTGCATAGTTCGCCTGATCCGAATTCTGTGGTCGAGCGACATCCCCGGGACTGGTAATGTCCGAGGGGCACAGGTGTTCGGAAAGCGAGATACGGCGGGCTTCGTTGTTGTTCCCGTGCCGCTCGTCCACAGTGTGATCCCACATTTCGTAAACCGCCTGCAATTCCATGAACGGCAGCAAGGCCACCGCCCAGGGCAGGCGGTTCGAGTTGTTGTAACTCCGGTCCAATTTGCCGGCCGGCAGGACCTGATGGGTGTCGTGATAGTTTTGGGCCGCGAGTGCCAATTGCTTCAGTTTGTTCGTGCATTCGGCCCGCCGAGCCGCCTCGCGGGCCGCTTGAATGGCGGGCAGCAGCAGGGCCACCAGAATGCCGATAATCGCGATGACGACTAACAATTCGACCAGCGTGAAACCGCTGCGATGACGTGAAGTAGACATGAGTTTCCCCCAGGTGAACTGGCCGTTTGCTAACGGCAGGTTGAGAAAAAACGCGAAATGAAAACTTTGGTTTCGATTTGAAAAAACCCTAAGGCGTGCTTTCCAGGTGGAAATCGTGAACATTCGCCTGTCCCGCGACCACCTCGACTTCGATCCCCGCACTTGCTTCGGGCGGTAGCGTCACGACGGCTGACGCTTCTTCGACCGCCTCGGAGTAAGCCTCTTCGTCCAGTTCGAAACTGGCTTCGTCACGAACCGCCATGGTCACCCGATGCGTGCCGACGATCGCCCCCCGAGTCTGTTCGCCGACCAGTTCCAGCGAGTAATTTCCCGCGGCATCCGTCCGACCCGTCGATCCCGGTCCCAATTCAGAAGCACCACCGATTGGGGTAAATGTCACGGTTGCATTCTCGACCGGTTCCCCATCCAGGGTGACTTGGCCGGAAACCGGCGCCGTCGAGTAAGCACTGCCCCCGCAACCGGCAGTCAAAAGCAACCCGAACAAAACGCCCAAAAAACACTTGAAGGGGCAGGTCATCATTACTCCATAAGATCCAATATAGGCCGACATCAAAAGCTACTTCCCCCCTTTGAGGATACCGTAATCCAGTGCCCGTCCCACTCGAGTTCACGCGACTCGACCGACGTTGTTGAAGGCAAGACGACGCACCGGTAAATCTTCGATCTACCAGAAAAAGGGTTCTGACCGTTGGGAGGGCAGGTGGGAAATCCGGCGTGCTCGGAAAGGGGCAGACCCTTTTCTGACTGAGATTTCTGTCCATCCTAACGCATTTTGGCAAACCGTTCAATCACCTATTCACAAAAGCCACTTTTCTGGGTATCCTGAATTACTTCGCCTGGGCGGTAATTCGGTGGTGGGGGACTGAAGCGAGATAGATCAAGCTCCGCTGAACTGAAGCACGGCATTGGACCAATCCCCCCCCCGTTTTCCAGAAATCCGTTCTGTCGGTCTTCCCGGGTTCCCATCGATTATCGTGATCCCCACAATAGGAGCACGAGGAACAACCATTATCGCAGATCAGAGCGGGCCATGATTGAATTGCGAGTGATGACCGAAGGCGATGTTTGGCTGGGAATGCGGCTGAAGACCCAGGCGGGCTGGAACCAGACGCCCGCGGATTGGCGGCGATTCCTGCAACTGCAGCCCGACGGGTGCTTCGTCGCTCGCTGGGATGGCCAGGATGTGGGGACCGTCACCACCTGTATCTTCGGTTC
>SLEY01000674.1 GCA_007124535.1 Planctomycetaceae bacterium | reverse complement strand
CGGTCGTGGGCCAGCAGTTTGGCCCGGGGGTTGCGGATCGGGTAGTCACCGGCACGGTTGAGTTCACGGAGTTTGCGGCGAATGTCCGTCACCCGCATGGCATTGCCTTCGAAGTCGTCCACCGCACAACCGTTGGCCGCGGCGAGCGATTCCAATCGCAGCGGCTGGTCGCCGGGCACGAACAGACCGCAGTTCCTCTGCAGGATCCCCCGCACCTGCTTCTCGGCCAGCCGGGGCCAGTCGAGCGTGTCGGACGCGGCGAAAAAGAACTTGTCGATCCGGTGCAGATCGGGTCTCGCACCGTCCTGGAATTGGTTGGTCTCCAGCAGGACCGCGTGAAAATTGTCGCGGGCTGCCTCCGCCACCAGTTGCCGACTGACATCGTTCAGCACGTGCCGGGGCCCGCTGAGGAAACGCACCGAGCCGCCTCCGCTGGGAATGTACGTTCGCAGGTACTCGTCCCGCATCACTTCCAGCCACTTGGCGGCCGGGACCTTCGGCGTGGCTGAGATCGTCTCCGTCGGGTTCATGCTTACCCTCTCATTCGAACACGAGGCCATAATAACGGATCAAACGGCCATCCTCGCCAATGAATTCCATGAAAGCTCGCTGGGGCGGATCGCCAGCTCCCCACTCGAAGGAAAACTGCGTACCGTTGGGCAAACTGCGCAGTTCTTCCTGCTGCCAGGCCTGATGCAGGCTGTGGATGCTTTGGACAAAGGAAATCTCGGGATTCTGCGAACGCCAGCCGGGGGTCAGGCAGAACAACTCGTAAGCCGTCCGGAATTTCAGCACCCGCGGTTCACCCTCGCGCCGCCAGACCCGATGCAGGGCGGTCAGTATCTGTCGGGCCGTCGCCGCTTGGCTGCTGCTGCGCAGCTTCTGCAACTGATTCACCACCTCCGCCGGATGCAGTTTGGACCACTGCCGCTTGCCCAGCATCAGGGCTTCGCGTCCCAGGTTGGCCCGCATGATCACCGGCGAGGCGATCAGGCACTCGTCCTGTTCGAACAGCTGCATCCCTTCCTCCGCGGCCTGATCGATGATTTCCTGCCGCCATTCCCCCGAACGGAGGTATTCCTGGGCATCGAAATCCCAGCTGCCGGCCGCTTCGTCCACCGGTTGGACCAAAGTTCGCGCCGCCGCCTGCGCCCGGGCCGCCTCCCGCTCGCGTGCCGGCAAACTGCCCTGCCGGCAGGCCCGCTGCCAGGCGCTCAGCGCCTTCTGCAACTCCTTGGTCTTGCCGATCAAGTCCTCCACCTGAGTCCGTTGCCGATCCAATGCATTGCTCAAACTCATACTATTTTCCCCATATTCCGTAGGGTGATGTGGCAGCGAGGCGCGCGATTCCGTCCCGGCGGCCGGGCGCGAGGTTTCCGGGAATGCCCGAACCGCGGGCCGGTTTCTGTTCGCCGCGCTCCGCTCCGCGTCCGGGTGGGCCGAGCCTGGGAAGGAAATCCTACCGGCTGGCCGGGCGTAACGCAAGCAGGCGGAGCCCCGTTGGTTCGGGAACGACTGGAAGGATGGAAATGCCGGCCGGTCGAGCGGGAACCTGCCGAACGAATCCGGAGGATGGGCCGGATTATCGACCGCGACCCGCCGGGGGCACGCCGTCATGGGGAATCTTCCGCTGCGCGGCGAAGCGTGGCGACAACCGTTCGGGAATCCACGCGAAACTGCAACGGCGGATTGCCGTTACGGGCCAGTGCGTCGCGGGCAATCTGGATGCCGACGCCAAAATGCTGGGCGTAGCCCAGCGTGCGCATGGCTTCCGCCAAGTGCGGGTTGCGATAGTCGCTGACGCCGGGCTCTCCGAAATTCTCCGCCGTTACCTGACCGAAGGGCCCTCCGGGACTGATGATCTCGATCCGATCGCTGTACCAGTAGATCCGCACCGGGGCGTGAGTCCCCTCGTAAATGCGGTGCATGACGGCGTTGCGGACGATCTGTTGGAGGGCGGGCAAGGGGTAGTCGGGGCGACGTCGCTCCGTGTCGGCCGCCGTGGCGTCCACACGCGTCATGATGTGCAGGCGAAGCAATTCGTCCAGAGCGGGCAACAATCGGGGCAAGGGACCGTTCAGGTCATGTGCGGTGATCACCTCCGACGCCAACTCGGGGCCGCGGAGACGCAGAAAGGAGACATAAGCCATGGGCAGATGCCGCGTGGGTTCTTTGCCGATGGCCAAGAGCCCGAGGACGGTGGGAACGGCCGGAGGACCGAGTTCCAGAAGACGGAGCGAAGCCATCGGTTCGCTCGGCGAACGGGCGTTTTCGACCAGGACGGCGGGATTGACAGCAGCCGGAAGGTACCTTTCCCGGAACAGATCGAGATCAAGGTCGTCGAAATCGGCGTCACGCAGCGGATAAACATCGAAAGGGGCGTCCCGATGACGGCGACGTTCGGCAAGGATACGTTCTTCCTGAGGCGAGGCAATCGCCCGGCGTGGACCGACGCGGACCCAGACCGTGCCTTTGAAACGCACGGGTGGCGCTTCGGCCGGATGCACCAGGACCACGGCCACGTCCTGCCCTTTCAAAGTGCGTTTCTGAACCGTCAGCGCGGGCACGGGCAGGATGTTCCCGTCGCTACGGATCGAAGCCAAGTTTTGCAGGAACCGGTCGGTAACGTTCAGCCCGGTCGGCCGGCCATCGTCGTCCACCCCAACCAACAGGACGCCCGACTGACCATGGCCCGGCAAATCGTTGGCAAACGCGCAGATGGCTTGCCGGATCTTGTCACCTTCCGCAGCCGATTCCTTGCGCTCGACGCGATCGGACTCGAGGTCGTCGAGCAACTGTTCGAGTTCCTTGTCGGTCATTACGAGCTTCCTGGGCGCTTCGAATGGTGATTACGATCCGGCGGAACCGGAGATGGATGACTTCCACCGTGGCGTCCGTACCGATCCGGACAAAAAGGGAGGCAATCCGCTCGATTATAGGGGCTGAGAATCCCGCGTCAACGCGCGCCTCGGTTTCCCGGAACAAGGGCCGGTTCAGGCCCAGGCCGAACCGTCCAAAAAACTCCAGACGAAATAGCCGGTCTGGAGGATAAAGACGGCGACGGCCATTTTCGACGGGTTCGCTTGGAAGAACAGCATCCGCGGCATGCCATAGAAGAGCAGGAAGAAAGCGTAAACGACCAGGAAAATCAGGATCTTGCCGCCCAGTGCCAAGTCCCGGTAGGGTTCGTCGGCCCGGTACGCCACTTCCCAATGGGCCATCGTGACCAGGATCATCAGGTTGATTCCCAACAGCGCGGCGGCTTGGATCGATACCTCCGTCACGCTGTCAGCAGACCAGAGCCGGGTGGTTCGGAACAGGAGGCTGAGCGGATACAGGGCGACCACCACCACCGCGCCGGCCAGCACGCCGAGGGTCATGGCCATGGCCCAGGCGCCTTCCATGATCGCGTCCATTTCGTCCAGGGGCGTGTCGACGAGAAAGGCGAGCAGACCCGATAGATCCGTCATGGCATGCAGGATCATCAGGCTGAAGAAGACGCTCCAGAAAACCATCATCGGACTGCAGGTCTTGCTCCGGGGATCGTGTTGGAAGGCCGATACGCGGAGCAGGTAGACGGCGCCGCAGAACAGGCTGTAGCTTACGATCAACAGCAGCAGATTCCCGGCGGCTCCGGTTTGGAAGCGTGCGACCAGCCAGGGCAAGCCGGTCAGGTAGAGCATCAATGCCAGCAGATCGGCCCCGATGGGAATCCAACTTCGCGCGTTCACCACGCATCCCCTTTCCATCCGGCGCGTGCGACGGCGATCGGCCTGCCAATCGCCGGGGCGAGGCCGATCGTATTTGCCCGGAACGAGCGGGCGAACCGGGCGCCGGAGGGCCGGTTCTTAATCCAGGTTGGCAAAGATGGCATCGCGAGCGTCGAGATCGCGCTGGGCGCCGCCGACATCATCCAGGATCTCGGACCAGTCCTCGTCCAAGGCCAGCACGTCGTCCAGATGCGACTGGTTGGAGTTGGAGTTCGCGAGACGGAGCGGTTTGCCGGCTTCCCCTTCGCCGCTGCCCTGCTGGGTCTGCAGGCCATTGATGTGGTTGATCAACTGGAT
>SLEY01000171.1 GCA_007124535.1 Planctomycetaceae bacterium | reverse complement strand
GATTCGCTGGGCGACGGCGATGATCGTGCGGTAGTCCCGGTTTTGCCAGCAGTGTTTGAATCCGGCACGGACCGCTTCCAGGCGGATGACAACCCCTGCAGGAGCCGCAACGGATCCTGCTTGAGCGAGACAGCGAAGAGCAATTCGATGTTGTCCAGCAGGATCGCATCGCTTTCACTCGTGTTCACCAACTCAGAAAGCAGACGCGGCGATCGCAAGGCCGGTTGGCGCGCGGTGAGGTCAAGCAGTCGGCGCGACAGTTCGAGATTGACATTGACCAGTGTGGAACCTCGACGCTGGTGAACGTCGCGAAGAGCGGCCGTCTCACCGGAGCCAGCTGGCCCCGCCAGTATGACTAGTCGGTGGTACATTTCAGCTGCCTGTTCGATGCTTCGCACAATTTGATCGGCGAGTGGTTCGCCCGTCCTCCATACCTTCATGAGTTTCCCTCGATTTCCCCAGGATTGCCCAAGCCATCAATCGATTGCACCAGCTCATTTTGTCAATGTAACACAATGCCCGACCTACGGAACCCCTGATACTGGAAGCCACCGTTAGTATGGGGCCTGGCCCGTCCGAAGCGCCAACTCCCCGTATAGTCCCGCATAGAGCCCCCTACAAGCCGCTTATACGCACGCGGGACCCGACCCGACAATATTCTGGACGCCTCCGGCTGCCCAAACGCCAGAAGCGAGGCCACAGGGGCCCAGAACGAGAACCTGGCGCTATTTCGGATTATGCACTGACCCCTGAAACTGCTAACTGTCTGGACTCGCGGAAAGAAAGGCGCAGCAGCTGCCCAATTGGTCGTGATCTGTCCGTCGGCCCAACGGAGGCCACTGATCATGGGGGGGCATCCAGTCTTCGTTTCGAGCATTGTCCGGAAATAGAAAACTCGGTTGGTTGGCAGCCCCCCTCAACCAGTTGGCTTGATCGGAGACGGAATATCATCTGGAATCGCCCGCCACGAATCTGCGGAATCTTCCCGACAATCTCACCTTGGCCCGGTTGACATTCGTCCCCCAATCCGCTTACGTTGGCGTTTGTGCGGGGCGGGCTGCCCCATAGAAAACCAAAAGCCGCTTCAGCTCCGCGGTTCAGTTCAATTACGTTCTATTCTGCTGGCTTCCGGATCACGTATTCCCCGATAGAAGGTCCACCCTCCGGAAGCCAGCATCGTGCTTCCTCAAAATCAACCATGACACAAGTTCCAGCCTACGATCAACTGATGGTGCCGTTGTTTACCGCTCTTCGCGAGCTTGGTGGCTCCCCGTCCATCTCCGAGATCGACGAAAAGGTTGGCGAACTGCTGTCGCTCCCAGAAGAAATCCTTGAACTTCCGCACAACCCTTGGCCAAGGAAGGACCATCATCATGGAAAAGCGGAGTATTCAAAGCAGACTCCGGACAGACTACCGGGCAGCCCGAGGTCGCGCGGTGATCGACGCGGTGACAACGGCTGCACCTGAGAAGGAAGGATTCGCGATGTGTAAGCTTCACGTTGGCAGATGTGGGCATCTTTGGACATGGGCCGCCGTTTTCGCAGCGCTGGTTGCGCTCCCTCCCGATTGGAGTTTGGCATCCGGCCGGACGGGTCAGGTCGAGCCGTTCTTTGAGCTGCACCCGCTGTACGAAGGTCAACGGTTTCCCAGCGTGGTCGTCGCCCTGGACGGCACGGTCCTCGCCTTTCGCGCCCAGAATCGCCCGGTGGAAGTCCGCCGGAGCGAGGACGGGGGCGCGACGTGGGGGCCAATAATTCAGGTGGGGAACACGGTCGGCAACCTGGGCGCCGCCATCGTCGACGAGAACAGCGGCGACGTGCTTGTTTTTCAGTCCGGCGGGGCCCTCTATCGCAGCCACGACACGGGCCAGACTTGGCAGCAGCAGGAATTCACGCTCGAGCCCGATGGTTTTGGTGGCCTCGGCAATACCCATGGCGCCGATTCGGGAATCACCCTGCAGCACGGCGAGCATTCGGGGCGGCTGCTGATGCCGGCGCGGGTCTTCCCGCCCGGCACGGACAATTCGCTGCCCTGGCGTCCCTACATTTATAATTCGGCGATCTACAGCGATGACGGCGGCCAGACTTGGCAGACCAGCATCCCTTTTCCGGTTCTGGGAACGGGCGAGGCGGCTTTGGCCGAACTATCCGACGGCCGCATTTATTACAACTCGCGCAGCCATATGGCCACCGATGCGATGCGGCGCATCGGCTGGAGCGTGGACAGCGGAGCCAGTTGGAACAACCCGGAAAAATGCCGCTACCTGCCCGACGGTCCCCGCGGGACCAACTACGGCTGTATGGGCGGGCTGGCGCGATTGCCGCTGCCCGAGGACGACATCCTGCTGTACAGCAATCTCGATGAACCGACCGCCACGCGGCGGCGGATCACCGTGTGGGCAAGCCTGGACGGCGCCCAGACGTGGCCCGTCAAGCGGCTAATCTACGACGGTCCCAGTGCCTATTCGTCGCTGGCAGCCGGCCGGCCCGGTACGCCCAGCGAAGGGCTGGTCTATTTGCTCTTCGAGGGCGGACCGGGCGGAATGTACTCCGGCCTGCAGCTGGCACGCTTTAATCTGGCTTGGGTCTTGGAAGGCGAGCCGACCGGCGACGGCGAGGTGCCGAAGTTGGAATAGGAGGTAGGCTGAAATTTGGACACGGGCGGGACGTGGACTGAGTACTGAGTACCGAGTATTCGATGAAACTGCCCCCCTCGGCTCGCAGTATACCCAGGAGCGATGCAATGAACAACGTAAGTTACACGACCCCACCCGAGCCATGGTCTTCGCGGCCCTGTTGGCAACGCGATGGGTTGCCGGGCCGGCTGCGGAGGGCCTGCCTGAAGGGGTGCCGCAAGCCGCTTCCGGCCGGCGTGGCTTATCCGTTGGGATTCGCGGCACGAGGCGAAAAGGGGGCGCGGGGAGCCGGTCCCTCATCGGGCCACTGACGGTGTCCGAGCGGCAGCCGGCGGCAGGCGATGTCGGCGATGACCAAGAGGAGGGCGATCATCAGCAACGTCCTTGACAGCGGCGCGGTGGAGGGGGCGGTGCGGCCATCGGCCTGGAACAGTTGGTCCGGTTCCGGATGGTAACGCCCGCCCGTCGATTCGGCCAGCGCCTGCAGTCCGGCTTCATCGGTCGCCCGAAGTTGCAACTCGCACGGGTTATCGACGAACCATGTGTGTCGAACGGGTTCGTTCCGAGGATCCAGTTGGACCTGGATGCGGTACTCTCCGATTTCGGCGGCCGGCACCTGCAATTGATAGACGCCGGGGGCGATCGGTTGGGCTGCCTGTTCCGCCGGACCGCCCGCCGGAGAGCGGAACGACACGGTCAGGGGCTGCGGTTCCATTTCCGGATCGCTCGGCTGGCCTGCCAGGAAGACGTGTTCCCAATCGATCTCCAGCCGGACTTGGGCGTAGTCATCGTGGGTGTGGACCGTGATGTGGACGTCCGGTTCGGGCGGTCGCCGCGCCGCGTGGTGGATCAACCGCTGCCAGAACCGCCCCGCGCCCGGCCATTCCTGCCAACTTTGCATCCCGCGTCCGTGCAGGTCGGCAGTCCAGGCGACCGTCCGTCCGGCTCCGTACCGCCACCAGGCCAACAGCGGGTCGCGCCCGGCGGCCATCAGCAGCTGTTCCGCCTGTGGCTTGGGGTTCGTCAAGGCATACCCGGACATCGCCGGGGCGGATTCGGCTTCCAATCCGGGCAGCTGGCGGTAGACGAAGGGCGGGAACCGGGGCGGTTCGTCGTCCTCGGTGGCCGTACGCGTTTCACGCACCAGGATTTCGGGCAGATCGGTGGCGTCGTCACTATGATAATGGCGGCCGCCGGCGATGCGGGTCATTTCCTTCAACAACTCCTGCTCCGCCCCCGGGCTGATCGAAACCGTGGACAGTCGCACCTGGTGCTGGGCCATTCGCTGGGCGATTTCGAAGTAATCGCCGGGCGAAGCGAACAGGCCGTCGGTCAACAGGATCATGTAGCGCCGATCGGCGACGGTCTGGGCCAGGGCCAGGAACGCCCGCTCGATGGCTTCGTACATGAAGGTCTGCCCGGCGGCTTCGATGGTGTCGATC
>SLEY01000559.1 GCA_007124535.1 Planctomycetaceae bacterium | reverse complement strand
TGGGCCGGGGGACGGGTGACATGCGTGGATGCCAACCGGGCGGGGGCGCCGCATGAGGCGGGCGTGCACGTCTGAGCAGCACTTGGTACCGCGAAAATGGTCCCGATCAGAAAAGCCAACGCTACTGGCGCGGTCCAGGGGAGGGGATGACGTCGCATGGGCTTGTTTCCGCAACGTGTCCGTCGCGTCTCCTACGCAGAATCGAAGCCGAGTTCACAATCACTGTGTATCTGTGCTGATAATCTCGGCTGTACCCGTTGTAGGAGTTAAACAAAACTGGGAATTTGGCCCGACTTTGCGGGTTGTGCGGCTTCAGGCCAGCACGTCCCGGACCACGCGGCCGAATTCGTCCGTCAGACGCCACTCGCGGCCCGCGTGCAAGTAAGTCAGCTTCTTATGATCCAGCCCCAGTAAATACAGGATCGTCGCGTGGAAGTCGTGGGTATGCACCGGATCGTCTTCGGGGTGCATCCCCAGCGGGTCGGTCGAACCGTGCACGTAACCGCCTTTGACCCCGCCGCCCGCCAACCAACACGTAAAGGCTTGCCGCCAATGCCCTCTTCCGGTGGGGTTGCTGTCCTCGAACGGAGTGCGACCAAATTCGGTGCACCAGACGATCAGCGTGTCGTCAAACAGTCCTCGCTGCTTGAGATCGTCGATCAGCGCGGCGATCGGCTGATCCACGACTTTGGCAAGCTCGCCGTGTCGGGGCATATTCGAGTGCTGGTCCCAGTTGCGATTGGCCCCCGTGTCGATCAATTCGATGAAGCGAACCCCTCTTTCGGCCATGCGCCGCGCCATCAGGACTTGCCAAGCGAAACTCGCGTTGTCGTCGCGACCTCGAACTCCGTAATGCTCCAGCAGGGCGTCCGGTTCCTGCCGCAGATCGAACACCTCGGGAGCGACTTCCTGCAGACTTTGGGCGGTGGCAAAGCTCAACTGGCGTGCGGCCAGTTCGCCCATATGCTGGCGGCCGTCCTGATGCTGCTGATTCAACTGGCGCAACAGTTCCAGTTCCCGGTCCTGGATCGCCGCCGTGTCCGGGTGGGGCGTCAGGTGCGGGATCGGGTCGCCACCGGGGAGGATGCGGACGCCTTGATGATAGGCGGGCAGGAAGTGCGAGTCCCAGACTTGGGCCCCGGCATAGGGTTTGCGGGCGACGAAGGCGACGAACGAGGGCAGGTTGGGGTTCAGGGTTCCCAAGCCGTAGCTGACCCAGGAACCAATACTGGGGCGCACGGAGCCGTCGGAACCGCTGTGCATGTGCAGGGTGGCTTCGAAATGGTCGCCATGATCCGCGTGCATGGAACGAATCAAGCACAGGTCATCGACGCGTTGGGCCAAGTGGGGAAAGAGGTCGGTGACTTCGATCCCGCTCTGTCCCCGGGGCCGCGGTTTCCAGAGCATGGCCTTCCAATTGCGCCCGTCGCGAACGGACGGTTCTCCATCACGTTGATTCAACTCGGGCTTGGGATCGAAGGAATCGACGTGGGAAACGCCGCCGGTCATAAAGAAGAAGATCACCCGCTTGGCCCGCGGAGCGAAATGGGGTGCTTGCGGGGCCAACGGATGACGCGGCGGATCCCCGGCCCAGGCAGGTTGAACCAAAGGGACATACTGGCTGGCCGTCCCCGCACCCAGTGCCGAGAGGGAACGCAGCAGCCATTGGCGGCGATTCAGGGAAGAAACCATGGGGACAACCTCCGATTGATGCACCCCTTAACGGCGGGGTGTTTCAGTCAATGTAGATGAATTCGTTGGTGGCGAACAGAACGCGTGCCAGGCTGGTCCAAGCCGCCCGGCGTCCCGCCGCGTTTTCGCCCGCCTCCTGCTGCCGGGCAATCCGATCCAAGTGGTCCAGAACCCGGGCCACCTCGTCCTCGCTGGGCAAGCGCCCCAAGGCGATTTCATACGCCCGCCGGACCCGCGCCCCGTCGTCTTCCCCGCCGTCTTCCAACAGACGGGAGGCAAAAGCGGCCGCGTTCTGACGAATGAAGTCGCTGTTCATCAGATATAACGCCTGTAAAGGAACCGTCGACGTGTCCCGCTGACCGGTCGGATAGTTCGGGTCCGGGCCGTCGAATAACTCCATGTAGGGGTGACGATTCAAACGGGGACTCATCAGGTAGACGCTACGGTGGTTGTGATCGTAGATCTCGCTGAACGGGGCATGCTGCGAGAACCGCTTGTACGACGCTTCCGGAAACGGATGCTCGCCGACCGGACTCGAATCCAACCGGCCGCTGACGAACAGCACCGCGTCCCGAATCGCCTCGGCCTCCAAACGCCGTTCGTTAAACCGCCAGTAGTATCGATTGTCCGCATCGCGTGCCGCGTTCCCCGCGTCCGTGCCACTGGACCGCTGATAGGCGGCGGTGGCCATCAACAACCGGTGCATGTGCTTGACCGACCAACCGCTGTCGCGGAATTCGGCAGCCAGCCAATCGAGCAATTCCGGATGGCTGGGCGGCGAACCCTGGACGCCGAACATGTTCATCGACTCGACAATCCCGCGGCCGAAATGATGGTACCAGATGCGATTGACCATGACGCGCGGGGTGAGGGGGTTCTCGTTGGAAGCGATCCATTGGGCCAATTGCAGGCGGCCCGATTGACCATCGGGAATCTCGGGGATCGTTTCGTCCAGGACGCTGAGAAAGGCGCGGGGCGCCCGGTCGCCCAGACTCCGCGGATTACCTCCCTGGTGGATCCGCGCGTCGCTGGTCCGATCCGGATGATCGTTGACGGCCCAAGCCACCGGCGCCGGGCCGCCGTGTTGCCGGACCTGTTCCAGCAAAGCCTGCGCTCGCTGGAGTCGCTCCGCCACGGGACCGTGCGCTTCGTCTGCCGCCTGTTCCGCATCCAGCCGTTCGGCAACCGCCTCGCCATACCGCGATTCCAACTCGGCAATCCGGGCCTCCAACCGGGCTTCTTCCGGCAACAAGGGTACAAAATGCTCGCGGAACCGATGATGCTCGGTCCCCGCGTTGGGATACTGCGTGCTTTGAAAATAACCGTACAAGCCGTAGTAATCCGCCTCCGGGATCGGATCGAATTTGTGATCGTGGCAACGGGCACAGGAAACCGTCATCGCCAACAAACCTTCGCCGATCGTGTCCAGCGTGTTCTCGATCGTCAGATGGTGGTCCGAGCCGTGGCTGTTGCCGAAACGCCGAGACAGGGCGATGTATCCGGTGGCAATCACCCGTTCCGCATAACGCGTCTCGGGTTCCTGATTCGCCAGGAGGTCACCGGCAATCTGTTCGATCAGGAATTGATCGTAGGGCAGATCCTGGTTGAAACTGTCGATCACGTAATCGCGGTACAGGTAAGCTTCGGGGATCGGTTGGTCCGTGCCGTCGCCACTGGTGTCCCCGTAGCGGGCGATATCCAGCCAATGCCGTCCCCAACGCCGGCCGTATTCGGGGGAATCCAGCAGGCGGTCGACCAGCCGTGCGAAGGCGTCGGGCCGGTCGTCCTGTAAGAAGGCCTCGATCTCCTCGGGTGTCGGCGGCAAGCCGGTTAACCCGTAGGTCGCTCGGCGAATCAACGTCCGCCGCTCGGCCCGGCCCAGCGGTTCCAGTTCCTGCTGCTGTTGGGCCTGCATCAAGAACGCGTCGATCGGTGTCGGCGCCTCGGCCACGTCCGGAACCACCGGGCGGCTGACGGGTCGAAACGCCCAATAATCGGCCCAGTGCTTCCGTCGCGACAGTTCATCCTCGGTCGCCTGTAACGCTTCGGGCCAGACGGCGCCGTCGGCCACCCATTGCTCGAATTGAGCGACCACGCGGTCCTCCAACGGGGCGCCGGGCGGCATCTGGAAACGCTCGTGCTCGCCCCGAATGGCTTGAATCAACAGACTGGCATCCGGATCGCCCGGCACGATCGCCGGTCCGCTCGCCCCGCCCTCCAACAGAGTGGCCAAGCTGCCGACGTGCAGACCCCGCTCGACTTGATCCCGCCCGTGACAGTCCAAACACGTGGTCATCAGGACCGGGCGAATGTGCCGTTCGAAGAACTGAACGTGCTCCACCGCCGGCTCCGACGCGGAGAGCGGCCCGGAAAACCAAGCCCCGTAGCC
>SLEY01000184.1 GCA_007124535.1 Planctomycetaceae bacterium | reverse complement strand
GCCTGTAGCAGGCATCGATTACCCCCGGAATCTGCAGGAGTTCGACCGCTGGTTTGCGGACGAGGCAGCCTGCCGGAGTCACTTGCGTCAAGTGGATACCCCGTTTCACGCTTTAGCGTGCTGAAGTCGGGATAACGAATGACGCCGCACGCTAAAGCGTGAACTCCAGCGCAGACCCTAAGCATCTGGCGAAGGGCAGGGCAGGGCGGTTACAATAAGGAGCGATCCACCCGGGCGTCCTGGAACGCTTTCGGCCGTTCCGACATCCGGGGCTAGTTCACATCCAGTACATCCGGGGAGTGTTTGCCATGATGCGTTGGAAGGGTTTTGGAATCGGTTTGGCCTTGCTCTTGCTGGCGGCCGGACCTGCGGTCGCCGAACGAGCGGTGCGCGAGTCGGCGCGGCGAATCCCAGTGGCTTATGACGTGGACGTCGTCGTGGTCGGCGGCGGGACCGGAGCGGTTGCGGCGGCTCTGAGCGCGGCCGAGCAGGGGGCCTCGGTGTTTCTGGCGGCCCCTTACCCCTATCTGGGCGACGATATGACAGCCACCTTGCGGCTGTGGCTGGAGGACGGCGAGCAACCTCGCTCCGAATTGGCTCGCGCGATTTTCCACGATCCGATCGGCGACGGCGTGGGACCGCATCCCGATCGTCTGCCGCTGAGTTATTCGGCCAGTTTGCCTTGCGGGAGTCCGCATCGCGATACGAGTCCCCCCAGTCGGCTGGCCAACGGCAGCTGGGGCGACGCCGCCTCGCAAAGCGTCCAATATAACGGGGACGTGGACATTACCGCCGATTTGGGTGAATCGCGAGCCATGCGCGAAGCGCGGATCGTGATCTACCAGCGCGATCATGGCGATCCGGAGAAAGATTTCAAAGTGCAGCATGTCCGGATCGCCACCAGTGCCGATGGCTCCGACTGGTCAGAACCGGTGCGGATCGAAAACCGGGACGTGCCGGCAGGCGTCTCCGGGCCCGTGGGAACCCCGATCGTGCTGACCACACCGCTGGAGACGTCCGCCCGCTTCGTGCGTTTCCAGGTGACTCGAACCGAGGACGTGTCGCGCGTGCTGATCGGTGAAATCGAAGTGCTCGCCGCCGAAGGCGAGTTGGTGGACGAACCGGCGCGTCCTCAACCGCCGCGACCCATGCACGTGAAACAGACGCTTGAACAGGCGCTGATCGAAGCCGGCGTGCCGTTCCTGTTCAGCTGTTACGCGACCGATGTCCTGCGGGATGCGGACGGCGCTCCTGCCGGGATTGTGATGGCCAACCGGGCCGGGCGGCAAGCGGTGCGGGCCCGGACGATTATCGACGCCACGGATCGAGGTACGGTGGCCCGCTTGGCCGGCGCTCGTTTCCGCCCCTATCCGAGTGGTGCGCAGGTTTTTCGGCGAACGGTGATCGGCGGCGAACCGGTGGACTTGGAACAGGGATCGCTACGGACCATCGATCCGCCCTTCGCGGCCATTCCCGGACAGGCGGTGTCGGGGGCGGCGGGCCCGTTCCTGACGATCGAGTACACGCTGGAGTTGCCCATGCCCGACGGCAGTTACGCCGCCTTCGCTGCCGCGGATCAGCTGGCCCGCAGCTTGACCTATCATCCGCAGCAACAGGTCACTGCGGATCGCCTTTTCCAAGTACCACCTGACCCGCTCTACGGGCGGCAGTCTTCGACCGAGGAGGGAGTGCCTGTCGAAGCCCTGCCGCTGGACGTGTTCCGTCCGCAAGATATTGACCGGCTGTACGTGCTGGGCGGAGTGGCCGACATCAGCCGCTCGCGCGCCGAGCAACTGCTGCGGCCGCTGGAATTGATCGATGTGGGCCAGCGTTTGGGCGCCGCGGCCGCGGCCGAGGCGGCGGAGATGGACGAGATCGCGGAGATCCGACTTCCGGGGACGTCCTGCGAGGCCGAACTGGTGGCCGGTGAGGTGCGGGAGCCGCTGACCGGCGTGCGACCGATCCAGCAGTTGCCCACCATCGAACAAGACGCCCGCCCGCTGCCCGTACTGGGCGAGTACGAGGTGCTGGTGATCGGAGGCGGCACTGGGGGAGCGCCCGCGGCGATCGCCGCGGCCCGCGAGGGCGCGCGAGTGTTGGTCGTCGAATACCTGCACATGATGGGAGGAGTCGGCACGGCGGGATACATCACCCGCTATTGGTATGGTAATCGCGTCGGTTTTACCGCCACCGTTCCGGGCGGGGCCGCTTGGGAACCGGAGCAGCGCGCCAATTGGTGGCGGCAGACTTTGCTGGACGAAGGCGGTGAGATCTGGTTCGGCTCCATCGGATGCGGCGCGCTCGTCGAAGAGGGCCAAGTCATCGGCGCGGTCGTCGCGACCCCCTTCGGTCGCGGGGCGGTGCTGGCCGACATCGTGATCGACTCGACCGGCAATGCCGACATCGCCGCCGCCGCGGGGGCCGAAATCGATTATACGGACGCCCGCGAGTTCGGGATGCAGGGGACCGGCCTGCCACCCCGCCGCCTGGGCGCAAACTATACGAATACCGACTTCACTCTGGTCGACGAGACGGATATGAAGGATATCTGGCATGTCTTCGTCTACTCCAAACAGAAATATCCCGATGCCTTCGACCAGGGACAACTGATCGACACCCGCGAACGGCGGCGGATCGTGGGGGATTTCTATATGACCGTGCTGGATCAAATGGTCGAGCGCACCTACCCGGATACGATCTGCCAGTCCCGCAGCAACTTCGATTCGCACGGCTATACGATCGACCCTTTCCTGATTTTGGAAACGCCGCCCCGCCGGTACGCCTTTGTCGTCGACATCCCCTACCGCTGCCTGCTGCCCCAGGGGCTGGAAGGGATCCTCGTGACCGGGTTGGGGATCAGCGTCCACCGGGATGCGGTGCCGCTGACACGGATGCAGCCGGATATCCAGAATCAGGGCTATGCGGCCGGCTTGGCGGCCACCATGGCCGTCCGGAATCAGCAGTCGCTCCGTGCGATCGACGTGCGGGCCCTGCAACGGAAATTGGTGGAAATCGGCAATTTGCCTGAAGAAGTGCTCCAACAAGAGGACTCGCTGCCCATGTCCGACGAGGAGTTGGACCAAGCGGTGCGGGACGCGCCGGAGGACTTTCGGGCTGCCGCCGCGTTGTTCATCCACCCGGAGCGGGCGGTGCCGCGATTGCGCGAAGCCTTTGCGGCCAGCGACGGCGAAACGCGCGATGAGTATGCGCGAAAACTGGCCATGCTGGGCGATCCGACCGGCGTGGCCTCGATCCGCGAACGGGTCCGGTCAGCGGACCAGTGGGACGCGGGTTGGAATTACCGCGGGATGGGCCAGTTCGGTGCGGCTCTCAGTCCGCTGGATGTGGATATCATCGCCCTGGGCTTGGCGAATGACCAGCAGGCGGTGCCCGTAATCCTGGAGAAAGTCGCCTTGCTGGATGCCGGCGCCGACTTCTCGCATCATCGCGCCGTCGCCCACGCTCTGGAACGGCTGGGCGATCCGGCCGCCGCACCGGCCTTGGCCAATCTGCTGGCCAAACCGGAGATGACCGGCCATGTCCACGATTCGGTGCTCGCGGCCGCCGCCCATGATGCCCGGGAAGCACGCAATACCAACGCGGTCCATACCCGCCGCGAATCGCTCCGCGAACTGCTCCTGGCCCGCGCCCTGTACCTGCTGGGCGACCACGACGGTATCGGACGGGAAATCCTGGAAAACTATACCCACGATCTCCGCGGCCACCTGGCCCGCCACGCCCAAGCCCTGCTGGAACCCTAGCCGCAACCTCCCGCCGCGGGCCTCGCTTGTCAAGAGGCCCGCGCGCCGGGAACCCAACTGCCGAAACAGGGCAGGGCAGGGCGGGGCACGGCAGGGCGGGGCAGGGCAGGGCAGGGGAGTGCCAATGACGGAACCAATTCTCCACCCGCGATGGCAATACATCAGGAGCGGATACGATGCCCTCACCCTTTCCCGGTATGAACCCCTATCTGGAACAGGAAGATGCTTGGCACGACTTCCATGAACATTACTGCGTTATGGTCAGTCGCGCCGAAATACGTCCGCGTGCCGAACTTTGGCCCCTGAGCCTGCAGGACCGCTTGCCGATCATTCCGATTCCCCTGCGTCCTCCCGATCCGGATGTCGTTCTGGATATCCAAGCCGTATTGCACCCGATCTATGACCGGGCGCGTTATCAAACCTATGTGTACGATGGCGAACCCGAGCCCCCGCTGTCTCCGGAAGAGGCCGATTGGGCTCGGCAATTCGTACCCCCGCAGACGAAAGAGCCCGCATGACTTCCCCGAAACAGATCCTCGCTCTGATCGGCTCGTATCGCAAAGGCGGTGTCGCCGATCAGGCGGCCGATGCCGTGCTGGCCGGCGCCCGAGCCGCGGGCGCCGAAGTCCGCAAAGTTTACCTGATCGATCGGCATATCGAATTCTGCACCAATTGCCGGAACTGTACCCAGCAGGCAGGGCCGGGAATCGACGCCTGCCCGCTGCAGGACGAAATGGCCCCGCTGCTGCAGGAAATCCAGCAGCATGACGCGTTCGTGATCGCCTCGCCCATGAATTTCTTCACCGTGACCGCCGTTACCAAGCGGTTCATCGAACGCTTGATCTGCATGGCTTCCTGGCCCTGGGGAACGCTGGCGCCGAAATTGCCCCCCCAACCGCACCGGCGAAGGGCCGTGCTGATCGTTTCGATGGCCGCCCCCTCGCTGGCAATCCCGCCGTTCAGTCACATCGGCAGGATCTTGAAGTTGACTGCCAAAATGCTGGGCGCACCGAAACCACGCATGCTGTGGATTGGGCTAGCTGCGAAACATAGGAGAACGGAGTTGAGTGAGCGAACCCAACGCAAAGCCCATCGGTTGGGAAGGAGCCTGGCCGCCTGACGATCGCGCAGCATCACCCCGGCGCTCCCGCAACCAGTTTGACCAAGGCCCAGTTGCCCGCCCCCGATTCAACTCGCCAAATGCTTCCGGCCGAAAACCCGTCCGCTCGCTCACCGCGGACGGTTCGGCCGATATCGTCCCAACACCGCCTCGCTCCGGTTGCGGAAGGGGGTCAAACGCCCCGCCACGTCACGACGCTGCAACGCTTCCTCATGCTTGGGGCATAACCCGCAGATTCGCAGCAGACCGCCGTCCCGATCCAGCAACTCCTGGAGGTCGAAGAGTTCCCGCAGAAAATCGCTGGGAAGTGCCGTTAAACCCTCCAGTTCCAGCACGATTCGACTCACCAAATCCTGGTACATCAACAGGGAGAGCGTTTCAGCCAATCCGGAAGCATCCGCCGTTCGACCGAACGGTCCATAGAGCTTGACGAAGAGCCACCCGGGGCCTTGCTCCAATTCCGTCTTCCAACCCGGCGCCAAGTCCACCTTCATTGCCGTTTCCTCCTGACAACGTTACGAGGGCCGATTGCAATCCGTATCCGATCCTTCCCACAATCCCGCAGAACCGGTACGTTCCCACCAATGTCGCCCATCCGGTCGAATATGGCAAGCCCCGGCAGCATGCCATTGGCGAAATTCTCCCCGACCCGTGCCGCAAAATGCCCAAGACCCAAAAAGCTCCCCCCGTTTCCCGAGCCAGAAAAGACCGGGGGGCTTGTGCCGCGATCTCCCGCTCCCCACAATGGTGGACGATGTGGGAAACCTGCGAAACCCTAACGACTAAGGAGTCTCGAATGCGGGCGTGCGTCCAGCGGGTCAGCGAAGCGAGTGTGACGGTGGAAGGCGAGGTGGTGGGCCGGATCGGACCCGGATTACTGGTCCTTCTGGGGGTCCGTCACGACGATCAACCAGGCGATGCCCAGTACCTGGCCCAAAAGATCGTGGGCTTGCGGATCTTCGAAGATGAACAGGGGAAAATGAACCGCTCGCTGCTGGATTCCGCCGGCCAGATGCTGGTGGTCAGCCAGTTCACGCTGCTGGGCGATTGCCGCAAAGGACGACGGCCGAGTTTCGTTAGCGCGGCCGCGCCCGAATTGGCGGAACGCCTGTACGAGGATTTCGCCGCCGCCGTACGCGAACAAGGCGTCACGGTCGCCACCGGCCGCTTTCGCGCTCGAATGAACGTGGCACTCATCAATCACGGGCCCGTCACCCTGCTACTGGACACCCGAACAGGCTAGACGACAGAGCAGGGCGGGGCAGGGGACCGAGCAGAGCAGGGGACTGCCACGCGACTTCGTCTACCCCGCGCGGCAGCGGGTGACTGGTCCAACGATCTCCGACCTCACGTCGCAGCTTCCCGTCAACGATAGAGGGGCCGGTCCGAATGCGGATCGTCGGCAGGCCAGCGAGCGGTCTCCGCCGACGGGCTCCAGCGTGGCCAATCGCGGTCGAACATCCGGTCCAATACGTCCTCCTCCTGCCGCGAATCGACCAGCGGGGCAGGCGACTCGTCCCCGCCGCCGTCTGCCAGACTCAGTACCGGAAGCCATTCGCCACTCCGCTGGACCACTTCGCGCATCCAGACCGCAGGGCGATCCGCGAACTCCGGTTGCTCGAATCCCAACTGGTCCATAAGGAAAGGGTCACCAATCACGAATGCTAGCAGTAATAGCAGTTGGCCATACACCAACCCGTTGACCCCGAAACCCCGCGGACTAAAAAACTTCAGCGCCGTGCCAAAGGAACGTTTGACGCGCAAACGCCCCTGTCGCACGTCAAGACTCCACATCTCATCCAACAGCAGATGGATCAGGAACCCGATCACCACGGCCGCCGATTTGAACAGCCGGATCTGCAATTCGGTCCCCGAGACGATCAGGAATGCTAGCAGCCCCGCAATGACCGCCGCCGGCATACTGTGCCACATGCCGCGATGCACCGTATAGGACTTGAATAGCTCGGCCACTCCGAAACGGATCGCCAGGTACATCGCCCCGGCCACCAGCACCATCTGCTCGGTGTTCAGCCCGAATTGCACGAACCGCGGGATCATCAGCGCGGGCACGACCGCTGCGACCAGCGACACGATCTCCCGCACCGGGATGCTGGATTCGCTGTCCAGATCCGGCAGCATCCCGGAGATGCTGCCCAACCCGGCCGCCACCATGCAGGTGGAAAGCGGGATGCCGGCCGAGAAGCCGGCGCCGCCATAGGCGATCCCCGTCAACGTGCTGACGCTGATATGAGTCCGAAAATCCGCCATGGGCCGCGGGTTCGCGTAGGGGGGTGAGGAAACGGCAATGCAGAATCGCGGGCGCGACTATAGTGAAAACACGCAGGGGTGGGAAGGGCAATCGACTGGTCTTCGCGGGATCCGCCTCGCCCGCTATACTGCCACCGCTTCCCGCCGAGGCCCTGTCAGAAGAAGACGTCAACGAGGAAGAGCGGGGGGGGAGTCCCGGGAGTCGAGAACGATGGAGACCTACGATCTGATCATGTTCGCCGTGCTGGCCCTGGCAACCTTGCGCGGAGCCTGGAAAGGCCTGGCCTGGCAAATCGCTTCGCTCAGCTCGATCTTCGTCAGCTTCTTCCTCGCCGTCCGACTCCGAGGCCCCGTCTCCGCCGTGCTCCCGGCCAGCCCACCCTGGAACCGCTTCCTGGCCATGCTCTTGATCTACTTGAGTTGCTCGCTGGTCATTTGGCTGGCCTTCCGCTTCGTCTCCCAACTGATCGAACGGATCCGCTTGAAGGAGTTCGATCGGCAAACCGGCGCGATGCTGGGCCTGGCTCGAGGCCTGCTCTGGTGCGTGCTGATCACGCTGTTCGGAATGACCCTGCTGGGGGAATCCCAGCAAGAGGCGATCATCCGTTCGCGCTCGGGTTACTACCTGGCGCGCCTGCTGGACCATGCGCGGCCCGTGATGCCGGCGGAGTTGCAGGACGTGCTGGCGCCGTACCTGCATACGCTGGACGAGCGTCTGCCGGCCGAATCGCGGACGTGGGGCGCGGACCGGGACGATGGCGGTGCAAGCGGCGACGATACGGCAGGGGACGCGTGGTCGAGCCCGGTCGGCGGCGACGGGGAGCGGGCTGGCGAAGATGCGATTGACCGCTGGCTGCGGCAGCGTCCGGCGGTTCCGTAAGGCGGTCGTCGCGGATCGCGGCGACTTTTCGGGCCGATCCCGCCGGCTGCGTAAAACCTTGGGAAAACCGCACCCCAAACCGAACATAAGAAACATTATCGGACGTTGGCGGTCCCGCCAAAAAAAGCCCCCAAAACCACGCGAAACATTCCGATCCGTCGGACGAGTCGGACGTGGTCGGACGGGTCGGACGTGGTCGGACGGGTCGGACGTGGTCGGACGTGGTCGGACGAGTCGGACGTGGTCGGACGTGGTCGGACGTGTCGGACGAGTCGGACGGGTCGGACGTGGTCGGACGGGTCGGACGTGGTCGGACGGGTCGGACGTGGTCGGACGTGTCGGACGAGTCGGACGGGTCGGACGTGTCGGACGTGGTCGGACGAGTCGGACGTAGTCGGACGTGATCGGACGGGTCGGACGTGATCCGACGGGTAGGACGTGTCGGACGTGTCGGACGTGGTCGGACGGGTCGGACGTGGTCAGACGTCCGACTCGTCCGACAGGTCCGACTCGTCCGACGCCACCAACGCACCGATGCGCCTCGAACGCGCCGCCCGCTTCCAAGACGCGCCGCCCGCTTCCAAGACGCGCCGCCCGCTTCCAAGACGCGCCGCCCCAATTCACGCCGGCGACTCGCTCTCCAGAAAGACGCCCATCTGCCGGAATTTCTCGTAACGCGCTTCCAATAACTGGTCCAGCGGCGTCTGCAACAATTCGCGCAGCGTCTTGTTCAAATACATCTTCACGCGCGCCGCCATCTGGTGATGATCGCGATGCGCGCCGCCCAGCGGCTCGGGGATCACCTGGTCCACAATCCCGAATTGCTGCAGATGCCGGGATGTGAAGCGCAAGGCGTGAGCCGCCTTCTCGGCATGCTGGTGACCCTTCCACAAAATCCCCGCGCAGCCCTCGGGACTGATCACCGAGTAGTAGGCGTTCTGCAACATGGCGATGCGGTCGCCCACGCCGATCCCCAAGGCGCCGCCACTGCCCCCCTCCCCAATCACGACACAGAGGATGGGCGTTCGCAGACGAGACATCTCGTACATGCTCTCGGCGATCACCCAGGCCTGGCCGCGCTCCTCGGCCCCGATCCCGGGATAGGCGCCGGGCGTGTCGATGAAGGTGATCACGGGCAGATGGAACTTGGCCGCCAATCGCATCTTGGCCATCGCCTTGCGGTACCCTTCCGGATGCGCGCAACCGAAGTAACACGCGGTACGCTCCTTGTACGTCCGCCCTTTCTGATGACCGATCACCATCACCTGCAACTCGTCCAACTTCGCAAAGCCGGCGAGGACCGCGCGATCATCGCCGAAGTGGCGGTCGCCATGCAACTCGACAAACTCCTCGAACACCAGCGACAGGTAGTCGGCCGTATAAGGCCGATCCTTGTGCCGCGCCACCTGCACGATCTGCCAGGGGTCCAGCTGCTCGTAAACCTGCCTGGTCACCTCAGCCAACTCGCGCCGCAAACGGCGGATCTCGTGCTGGGTCTCCGGGCCGGCATCGGTCTGGCGGACCAGTTCGTGGAGACGGACCTCGATTTCGTAAATCGGTTGCTCGAAAGCCAAGCCGGGAGTAGGAGCTTCCATAT
Organism: Planctomycetaceae bacterium; assembly: GCA_007124535.1. GTDB lineage: Bacteria > Planctomycetota > Planctomycetia > Pirellulales > Pirellulaceae > SLMF01. The sequence goes on along the minus strand of SLEY01000184.1, from coordinate 4,796 downwards.
TCATCCTTCATCTTCAGGAGTATCTTGCTCGCCCGCCTTGGGCAATTGCTTCAATGATTCCACGTCGGTGACCGGTCCCACGTTCAATTCGGAGAGTTTCACTTTGGGCGGTTTCGGCTTTTTGGAGAATACATGCAGACCACGGAATTCCTGCAGCATTTCCCACATCGATTCGGGACGATTCTCGCGGCGCTTGGACATCATCCGCCGCAATAGATCGGCACACTCCCGCGTGACGTTGTTGTTGTAAACCACGACCGAAGGAATCGAGGCCCGCAGATGCTTCTCCAACAACTCGTTCGGCGACGAACCGGTAAACGGGGGACGGCCGCTCAGCAACTCGAAGATGACACAACCCAGACCGTACACGTCGCTGCGACGGTCCAGGGTCTCCCCCCGAATCTGCTCCGGCGACATGTAGCTCCGCGTGCCCCGCACCGGCTCCTTGAAACCCAACAGACTCTTCAACGTCCGCTTCGAACGCTGGGCGATCGTGAAATCGATCAACTTCACCTCGCCCTCGTCATTGACCAGCAAATTGTCCGGCTTGACGTCGCAGTGAACCCAGCCCCGCTCGTGCATGTAGTGCAAGCCCTTGGCCGTCTGCTGCACAATCTTGTCGACCAGATACGCCAGCGGTTCCGGCCCCTCACGCAGCACCTGCTTCAGATTCAACGCATTGAACAACTCCAGCACCAGGAAAGGAGCGTAGTCCTGGGTCCGAAAATCGTAGAAGCGGATGACGTGGGGATGCTTCATCCCCTTGGCCACCTCCCACTCGTGCCGCAAATAACCCACCGCCTCTTTGTCGTCCACAAAATCCGGCTTCAACATCTTCAGAGCAAACCGCTCCCCCGTCTCGTCCTTGACCGCCTCCCAAACAAAGCAGGAGTGCCCTGCCCGCACAAGACGAGCCAAACGGTAGGGGCCCACGAAATCACGCATCTTGGTCACAATCGACACCTTTCGTCCAAAACCACGGTCCGCTTGCCAGTGTACGCGAACGGCACGATCGTTAAAAGTGCAACTGGTAGATCTCGCGCAAACGGCGCGTCATGGTCTGGTGCCGAAACTGATCCGTGAACCGCGCTCGGCCTGTCCGTCCCAACCGCTGGCGAAGATGCGAGTCCCTCGCTAGAGTTGTAATCGCCGCGGTCAACGGGCCGATCTCGCGCGGAGGCACCAAGAAACCCGTCTGATCGGGGATCACCACTTCGCGAGCGCCGTCCACATCGAAACTGACCACCGGTTTGCCGGCGATCAACGCCTGCGGCAAAGTGCGAGCCAAACCCTCACGTAAACTGACGTGAACCAGCAGATCCATCGCCGACATCAGCGGAGCAATGCGTTCGGGTGGCACGAGACCCGTGAAATGAAAGTAGTCTTGCAGACCGGCGGCCGCGATCTTTGCCGTCAACGCGTTGCGCAACAGGCCATCACCAACCAACAAGAAACGCACCTGGGGGCACTGGGCCACGATGTCTGTGGCTGCCTCGATCAGGAATTCATGCCCCTTCAGGTGAAACAGGCGAGCTACTTTGCCTACCACCAGATGCTGGTCGGAAAACCCCAATTCACGTCGGACTCTGTCCCGGTGGGCCTCCGCCTTCAGAAAAGGCTCCACATCCATGCCGCTGGAGACGGTCACGAATTTTTCCCGTGGAGCCACGCCCGCCTCGACTAATAGGTCGGTCATCGCATCCGCCACACTGACCAACACATGACAATAACGGGCCGCATAGGCTTCGCAGTAGCGAAACAGCGTGCGGGCCATCCACGATTGGTAAGGGTGAAACGGCGCCCCATGCACCGTGTGGACAATCACCGGCACACGCAAAGCAGAAGCTGCTCGACGTCCCAAAACGCCGGCTTTCGCGCTGTGTGTGTGGACCACATCCGGTCGAAATTCGCGAAGAACCCGCTTGATGGCTCGGTAACTGGCCACATCGCGCCAGGGATCGATGGCGCGGCGCAAACAAGGCAGCAACGCCAGGGGCACCTCCCCTGCCCTGCCCTGCCCCAATAGCTCCCCTTCGGGGCCCGGAGATGGCCCGGTGACCAACAGGACGTCGTCGCCATAATCCCGCAACAGGTCTTGGCAGCAAAGCAAGGTGTTCTCCTGGGCCCCGCCGATAATCATGCGGGTGATCACGTGGGCGACGCGCATGGGACCCTCACTCCGGCAGGATAACGGACACGCAGCAGGTAGAGGCCTTGCGGCGGCGCCGTCACCCCGGCTTTCCGCCGATCCCGAGCCGCCAACACCTCCGCCAGCCAGCCGGGCGGCCGCTTGGCGCAACCCACCTCGACCAGCGAACCGACCAGATTCCGCACCATGTGGTACAGGAACCCGTCGGCTTCCACTTCCAATACGATCGCGTCGGCATGCAGACCCGGACGGCGTTCGAGCACCAGTTCGCGAATGGTCCGCACACTGCTGGCCCGCGGCGAACCCGAGGCCTGGAAGCTGGCGAAATCGTGGCGGCCGATCAGCGGTCCCGCCGCTTCTCGCATCAACCGAACCTCCAATCGGTACGGCACCTGCCAGGCATAGGACCGCGAAAATACATCCCGTTGGGGACCGTCCTGCAGCACATAACGATAACGCTTGGCAACCGCATCCCGGATCGCGTGGAAACCGGGCGCCGCGGCATGCGATTCGCAAACCCGGATGTCCGGCGGCAGATGAGCTTGAAGAGCCCGGCCCAGCACCGCAGCGCTCAGCCGGGTTTCGCAGACAAAACTGATCACCTGGCCCAACGCATGCACCCCCGCATCCGTCCGGCCACTGGCCACCACCCGGATCCGCTGCCGCGTGATGGCCGCCAAAGCCCGCTCGACCTCCGCTTGCAGCGTTCGGGCATTCGCCTGGATCTGCCACCCGGCATACGCGGTTCCGTCGTAGGACAGCGTCACTTGAAAACTACGCACAGCAGGCGACTCCGACGGAGAAAACGGGCTCCGAAGGGATCAGCCCCCCGGACGCCCGGCCACCAGCAACTCGGCCACCTGCACCGCATTGGTCGCCGCGCCCTTGCGCAAATTGTCACTCACACACCAGAACGCCAAACCGTGCTCACAGGAAAGATCCGGACGAATCCGGCCCACAAAAACGTCGTCCTTGCCGTCCCCATTCACGGGCATCGGATACTGCTTCGCATCCAGATCGTCCAAGACCGTGATGCCCGGCGTCTGAGCGAATAACTCGCGCGCCTCCTCCACCGTGATCTTGCGCTCGGTTTCCACCAGCATGCTCTCGCTGTGGCAGTTCGAAACGGGGACACGGACACAGGTCGGACAAATCTGCATCGAATCGTCCGCAAAGATCTTCTGCGTTTCCCACACCATCTTCATCTCTTCCGACGTGTACCCCTGATGCTTGGCAGAACCGATCTGGGGGATCAGATTGAACGCGATCGGATGGGGAAATACCTCGTATTCGTACGCCTGGCCCTCCAGATGGGCCCGAGACCCGCCCCATAGATCGCGGGTTCCCCCCACACCGGCGCCACTGGTCGCCTGGTAGGTGCTGACCACCACTCGCCGGATGCGGCCCGCCTCGTGCAACGGCTTCATCGCCACCACCATCTGCGTGGTCGAACAATTCGGGCTCGCAATCAAGCCCTGATGCGCGAAAGCTGCCTCGGGATTCACCTCGGGAACCACCAGCGGTACCTTGGGGTCCATCCGCCAAGCACCGCTTTCATCGATCACCACCGCCTTCCGCTCCACCGCCCAAGGTATGAACTCCAGGGCCACATCATCGGGCGTACTGGCAATGACCAAGTCCAAGCCGTCGAATACCTCCGGGCACAATAACTCCACCTGGTGCTGCTCTCCCCGGAACTCGATCGACGAACCTGCGGACCGCGCGGACGCGATGAATTTGATTGTTTCGTACGGAAAATCTCGCTCGACTAACAACTGCCGAACCAGTTGTCCTACCGCACCGGTGGCCCCGACGACCCCCACGTTTTTGTAGCCCAAAATCATGCCTCCCATCTAAGGTTTCTAATCGTTACGACGACGCGAAGCGGCGCATTATAGTTTCTCGACCCCGCTCAAGCCAAGGGGACGGGCTACAGACATCACCGATCCGGGTGGCATGACGGCGATGCATGTGCCGTCGAGATGCTGCCGATGGCGCCGAACAGCCGCTCAAAACCCGCCCCCCCCCTGCCCTGCCCCGGACATCACCACCAACCCAAATCGCATCAAAAATGGATCTGCCGATAGCGAAATCTTTTTTCGTTTCTGTGCCTGTCCTTTAATTATCTGCCTGCCCTCGATACCGCGCGCCGGCAATTGGCTCGTTTAACGCCCAGCCGGAGGCGCCGGCAAAGCCATGACGCCGGCGCCTCCGGCTGGGCGTTAGACCATCTGCGGAACGAGCTTTTGCCTGTCCCATAAAGCGCGCTGGGATGTTTGTCCACTTTTCTGGGCCCCCCTGCCCTGCCCTGCCCCGACCTGGACACCAACACCAACGAAAATCGCATCAAAAATAGATCTGCAGATACCGAACTCTTGTTCTATTTCTGCGCCGGTCCCCTAAATTTACCGATGGTATCCAACCTGAAACAAACCCTGCGGCCCAACCCATGCGAGCCCCATCCCGAAAACTTGAGCGAGCCAGAGAGTTGCTTATGAGCGAGAAGGCTCCGAATCACAGGCCACAAGAAGAAAACGCAGGGGACACGGCGCGCCCCACCCGGCCGCTACCGCGTCCGACCTCCCCGGAGGGGAGGTGAAATCATGCTACTCTTCACCCTCCCGCTTGCGGGAGGGTCGGACGCGGT
>SLEY01000403.1 GCA_007124535.1 Planctomycetaceae bacterium | reverse complement strand
CCCCTCGGCGGCCAGCCGATCGATGTGGGGCGTGGCGATCTCGCCGCCGTAACAGCCGATATCCGAAAAACCCAAGTCATCCGCCATGATCACCACGATATTCGGGCGGGCGGGCGCGGCCGCAGACGAATCCTGGTCCGCCACCGCATGCGCCGCCAGCAACGCCACGCCCAGCAGACCGAACCAGGACCAAATCGGAAGCGGCGGGCGTTGCTCCAGCAGCCCGGCGGGGTTCAATCGAAACAACATCATGCGACTCACTTTTCAAAGGCCTCATCTAAAAACTCTCTTGGCGGCAAACATCCCGGGGCACGGCGCCGGAGGCAGCCGCGACGTTCAACCGCTCAGCAAGCCATCCCAGGGCGGTCGAGCCGGGGGCAGACCCAACAATTCGTTGGCCTCCTCGTCCCCGGCAAACCGCTCGGCCGCCGGATCCCACGTCAGTTTGCGCTCCACCTGGCAAGCGATGTAGCCGAGTTGGCCGATACTGCTGGACCGGTGCCCCACCTCGGCGTCCTGAAGCGTTCGCGAACGGCTGACCATACAGTCGATGAAATCATGCTTCTCGTTCTTCCGCTGGAAGGGGAACTCCTCGGGACCGACCTCGGCTTCCAGGATCGACTCCGGCTGCGCCTCCAGCCGGTCGGGACCATACCACACGCAGATCCAGCCTTCGGTGCCTTCGAAACGGACGTAGGACTGGCCCTGCGAAGTGTCCGACGGCGCCGTGTAGAACAACTCGACACCGTCGGCGTACCGGTAGCGGACGTCGAAGCCCAACATGACATTCCAGAGTCCGTCGCGAGGTGGGAAATCACCCCGTCCCTCGATCTCGACCGGACCCGTCCGCTCGGAGTCGTTGCCCCATTGGGCGATGTCGGCCGGATGATAACCCCAGTTCGAAATCACTCCGTCGCAGTACGTCCGATTGGCATACCAGCCGGGCCGGCCGTATCCCCGCCGCGGATGCACCCGCTGCTCGGTGTAGGGAGCGTCCGGAGCAGGGCCCAACCAGAGGTCATAGTCCAGCTCGTCCGGGATCGGCATCTCGGGCTGCATCGGCAGAGGGCGGTTCCACAGCGGCACGGCCATCCGCATCGTGCGAAGCTGGCCGATCTTGCCCGTCCGCACCAGACTGACCGCCCGGAACCAGAGCGGGATCGAGCGGAACTCGCTGTCTGTACGAAAGACGCAGTTGGCTTCTGCCGCCGCATCCGCGAGGAGCCGGCCGTGCTCGATGCACAACCCGATCGGCTTCTCGCAACTCACGTCCTTGCCGGCCCGGATGGCGGCCATCGCAATCGGCACGTGCGAATGGTCGGGCGTGGTGACCATCACGCCGTCGACGTCCGGGCGGTCCAGCAACTGGCGAAAATCGGTCGTGGCGAAACACCCTTTCAACGGCTCCTTGGCCTGCTGTTGTTCGAGACGCCAGCGATCGACGTCACACAACGCCACGACTTGGCTGAGCGGATGGCGGAGGAAGACGGGCAGGTTCTTGTGAATCGCTTCGCGTCCCAAGCCGATCATACCGATGCCGACCCGCTCGCTGGGGGCGACCCAGCCTCCCGCTCCCAAGGCGCGGGCGGGCAGGAAGGTCGGAGCGGCGAAGGCGGCACTCGCGGCGGCCGTCGCCTGCAGAAAACCCCGCCGCGATAGAGCGGCTTTTGATATGCTTCTGGAATCTCCTGTGCCTCGCATGACCGAGCCTCAATTCCAAAAAAGTTCCTCTCCCAGACGCGGCAACCTACCTTTGACCGCCACCGCCAAAAAGATCGCCAACAGCTCATTCCCAAAGTGAAGCGATCAATTCCAAGGTCCGTTCCACCAGTTCGCGACCGCCTTCCGGGCCGATCGCCGTGCTGGCGGGGACGGCCCCGTAAGCGCCCCCGGCAACCGAGCGCTCGGTCGGCACGTAGGTGCCCGTGCCGGCCAATTGGACCACGAACGTCTGCACCGCACGACTCCGCTGCTGGATCTGCACGCCAAAGTCCAAGTACAACTCGAAGGGATTTGTGGCGATCGCCATGTCGCCAAGCCGCACCACGTGCACCTCGTAGGAAATCGTGGGCTCCTGCTGCTGGAGTTCGAAACGTTCCTGGACGCTCAGCCCCCGCAAGGTGCGGCGGTAGGCCCGTGTGATGTCGGTGTACCAGCGGCGCTTCTCGCGGATTTCCGGATTCTCAGCCAACTCCTCCCGCATCTGCTCGTAGCGCGCCCGCCACTGATTCGACTCGTTCAGGGCCTCCTGCACATCCTGCTCGGAAATCATCCGCCGACTCAGCGGGACCATCTCGACCCGGTGAGCCAAGGGCGGGTTCCACTCGATGTGTTCCTCCAGGAAGGGCAGCACCGAGGTGACGGCGTCGGCGATGCGCACGGCGATCTGCTGCCGGCGGTTGCGGCCCGTAATGCGCTCCATGCGCTGTTCGGCGTTCTCGCCCCGGTTCCGCCGACCGATCACGTGCGGCGATTGGTCGCCCGCCGCCGCATTCTGCGGCAGCACGTACAGATCCTCGCCCAGCCGGCGGCGGAGTTCCTCCCGCGTGTCGTGCCAGAAGTCGGCGCTGATCTCATAAATGCTCTCGCTGACCTGCGACGGGCAAGCCACGTTGATCACCACCCCGGTCAACTGCTGGTCGGCATCCCAGGTGTACAGCAGATGGACCGCATGATCTTCGTATCCTTCGATGTGGCTGAAGTTGTCGCGATCGGTCGCCCCGTACATCTGCGAACGGCCCGAATCGTAGACCACCAACCGGTTGTGTCCTACGACGGCGTGTCCCAGCCCGAAAGCGACTCCGCCGGGCTGGCGGTCGTTCCACGCCTGTACGACGGCCCGGGCGATTCGCTCGGCTGCGAATTCCCGGTAAGCCACACCCGACATGGCGTCCAGTTCGACACCCCAATCGGCCCATTCGTAAGGCAGATCCCAGCCGTATTCCTCGGCCACCGCCGCGTCGCGATCCAAGGTCCGGGAGCCAAAGGCGGGCGCCGAATGCGTGTGCGTGGCATTGAACGATACTTTGCTCCCATCCAGGTCCGGTTGCAGTTCCCCGATGTGCTCGCGGATCCGCGCCCGCAACACGTCCGGAAGACTGACCAGATCCACACTGACCAGAATGGTCCAATCTTCCACTTCGCCCTCGCGAACGGATTCCAGAGCCAAAGCGGTCGCGGTCACCGGGTCCATCACTCCCTCCGAAACGCGCGCGTGGAACTGACCGCGCAACACCACCGGCTCGTCGGGCGTGATGTCGACCGAAGCCCAGCCGACACGCAGCCCATCGGCCGGGGCCTCCTCGGCGAACACCGCACCCGGTATCACGGCGACTGCGCAGCAAACGACAACTGACCAAAGAAACGTTCTCATCGGATGACTCCTCTCTCGTATCGAAATCAGGTCTTATGGTTGCTCACGGCTGGCGTGCAGCCGCTCACTCAATTGCTCCACCAACTCGCGATGCTCCGGATACCGGGATCACAGCCACACGCCGGCTATCGGCAGGGTCAGGAGAAACAACCAACGCAACATGGCTTTCCGCTCCCTTCGTAAAATGGCGTCAGTCGGCCAAGCGCAACAGCTGGGGCTCTTCCACCCATCCGGGTTCCCGCTGCCCCGTGCCCTGCCGATCCTCATCGCCCAGTTCTTCGCGGGCCCGTTCGGCGTAGGCCAGCAAGCGTTCGACGACCTCCGGTTCCACCTCGGCCAGATTGCGGGTCTCCTGCAAGTCATTCTCCAGATCGTACAGTTCGGCTTCGGCCGGCCGGCCCTGGCGGCGGAAGTTGTACCATTGGTTTTCCAGCGGCAGGTACAGTTTCCAGTGCCCCGCCCGGACCGCCTGGAGTTGCTCCAGGTAATAGTAGAAAAACGCTTCGTAGGGCGATTGGGCATCCGGTTCGCCGAACAGCAGGGGCCGGATGTCGTGGCCGTCGATCACTCGATCCTGCGGCGGCTCCGTGCCGGCCAGGTAGGCCAGGGTGGGCAGCAGGTCCATCGTCGTCGTCAGTTCGTCGGAGACCGAGCCGGCCGGGATCCTGCCCGGCCAGCGGACGATGCACGGCACCCGCTGGCCGCCCTCCGCCGTCGTGTAACCCCAGCCTT
>SLEY01000402.1 GCA_007124535.1 Planctomycetaceae bacterium | reverse complement strand
GTTCGTATCCACCGAATCGCCTACGGCCGCGCCCGTCAGGGCGCCCACGGCCGTACCGATCGCAGCGCCGGTCCACACGCGGTTGTTATGGTCGCCAATGGCCGCGCCACCTAAGCCACCCATAAGGGCACCCATCGTCATTCCCAAATTGCGGTTTTCGTAGGGTGATTGACCGTAGCTGGGGGTGGTCAAGGACACGGCCAACGCGAGCAACAGGAGCTTGGTTTTCATAGTCGCACTCATTCCTTGATGAAAGCCGAAGGAACCGGGAGATGAGGACCGAAGTCCCCGAGCCGTCGCCCGGCGAGGGGAACGGCATCCGGATCTTTCCATCGACCGGTCTGCCGAGATGTCCTTAGCCGCGCGCGGGAATCTTAGCCGCTTTTCACGGTCCTGGTTAGATCAATCTGAAGGAATCTCACCAATTCGCATAAACCCCTCCGCGAAGCCCCGTGCGTTCCCTAAAAAACAGCTAGCCGAATCGGGTGACCCCTTGCACCCGTCGTTGGCGCGCCCCAAAATAAAAGCGGGGCAACCCTTAGTAGGAATGGACTCAGCCCGCAATAGGAAGGAAATGGGCGACCGGCCCCGGGTTTCTCCGGCTGGTCTTCGAACGAGAGCATCTGTGCAAAGGCGACGCGAATTCGCCATGCTGCTGGAGGAGATGGAATCATGGCAGGTGGATTTGATCCATACCATCGGTGGTTGGGGATCGGGCCGGAGCATCAGCCGCCGGATCACTATCGTCTGCTGGGGATCGCCCGTTTTGAATCGGACCGGCAGGTGATCGATTCGGTGGCTTTGCGGCACATCGGTTTTCTGCAGGAAATCACGGATGGTCCCTGTGTGGACCAGGCGCAGCAGTTGTTGAACGAATTAGCGGCCGCTCGCCGCTGCCTGCTGGACCCGCAGCGCAAAGCGGCGTATGACGCGGAGTTGCAGGCTCGTTTAGAACAGGAGACTTCCCCGTCAACGAGTTCATCTGCGGGGGGCGAAGCGGTCCGGATCGAAGCCGTTCAAACGCCGCTCGCAGCTCGTGGGCGGGGTGGTCCCGGGGGTCGAGCAGCGCGAAAGGTTCGCAATCCGGCAGCGCGCCGTCGAAAGGATCCGAGCACGGCATGGTTCGCGGCAGCTTGGCGGCGTATCCGGCAGGGGCACTCGGGGCGGTGGCGCGGCTTGATTTGGGGGGCCGCTGCCGCCAGCCTGCTGTTGATGCTGGTGGCGTGGTGGTCGGGTGGGCAAACCGAGCGGGAGGGGATCGCCTTGCCTGACGGCCCCGAATCGTCGGCCGAACAGCCGTTGTCCGACGCGGGATCCGTCCCTGGCGGCCCGGCTTCGGAGCCCGACCGTCGGCGGCCGCCACTTGGTTCGCCGGTAACCAAGCCGGGCGGATCAGGGGAGGCCGTTGGTGACACGGAAACGTGGGAAGCGGATTCTCGACCCGAGCCGGCGGCAGTTGGGAAGGAGCCTCCGCCCGCGGATCCGCCCACATCACCCTCGCCAACGTCGCCATCGGCCGAGACCACCGTGGCGCCGGCGGAATCGCAGCCGGTGGAACGATTGGACGAGCCGGCTCGGATGGCCAGCCCGCCGGCGACGGACGATGCGGAGTCGGCCGCCCGCTCTTCTCTGCCGTTGCCCCTGCAGATCGAGGGCCTGGTGTTGTGGTTGGATGCCGCGGATCCGGCGACGGTCCGGACCGATGCGGCCGGTCGCATTCATCGCTGGGACGACAAGAGTCGGCAGGGTTTTGCAGCCGAGGTGGACTCGGATGGCCGGGGACCGACTTGGTCCCCGGAGGGTGAGCCGCCGGCCATTCGCTTCGACGGTTCGGAATACCTGGCGCTGGCACGCACTTCGAACCCGTTGAACCTGGACGCGGAGTATACTTGGCTGTTTGTCGCGGGGGGAGTCGACGGGGTCCTGATGTCCAAAGGATCGGGTGAATCGGGCGGCAGTTTCGTGTTGACCGGCAGCCGGCTGTCCATCGGCGGCGCCGATTATAGCGATCCGGGCGATAGGGGCGCCGAGATGCGAGTCCGTGCCGTGGTCGCCGACACCCGCCGTCTGCGGTGGTATGTTGATGGCCAACCGCAGCAGGTGCACGAGGGTGCGGACCATGCCATCCGCACACCGGGGGTGTTGCGACTGGGGGGCGTTTGGCAACGGACGGCGGGCGCGGAGCAGTTTTTTCGGGGAGAGTTGGCGGAGCTATTGATCTTTGACCGGGCGTTATCGGCTGGCGAACGGGACCGATTGGAGCGATATCTGCGGGACAAATGGTGGAGCGACCCGCAATCTCGCCCCCCGTTGGTATTTCCCTCACTTCCACCTGAGGAGTTGGAAACGGAGGTTGCCGCAGCGACGTCCGACGAGCGCGCGGCCGATGCTGCGGACACTGGCCGCGAGGACGAGGAAACGGTTCAGGAGCACCTCGACTTTGCCGCGCAGGAGCCTGACGACCAGGAATCGTCCGAGGAAGAAGGGGAGTGGCCGGAGGAAGGCGAAGAGCCGGCGGACGCGCCGATAGTTTGGCATATCAACTTAGGTGGTGAGGGATACGAAGATGCCCAGGGCAATCGCTGGTTGCAATCCCCGCGCTTTGATGGCCAGAAGTTCGGTCATGAAGGTGGGCGGTTAGCCAGTGGGGGGGCTCCGTTATATCCCGATCATCGATGGGCGGAAACGGCGATCCGGAATCTGACCGCCTTTCGCGCCGTGCTGCCCAACGGCAGCTACGAAGTGACATTTTGTTTCTGCGAGCACTGGACGACCGATCCCGATCGTCGCGTGTTCCTGGCCGTTTTACAGCGCGGCATGCGGAACTCGATACGTTTGAACTTTCACGGCCCCGGCATGGCGCCCGAACTCGGCGTGGGAAAGCCTTGGACCCACACCATCCGGCGGGTGGCGGTAAGCGAAGGCAGTTTGGATATCGAGTTCACACCGCTTACGCCCGATTCGCTCCCCATTTTGAACGCGATCATCATCCGCCAGTTGCGGGCTCGCAGGTCGCCGTGATCCGCTGATCAATCTGCGTACTTGCACTCGTGACGCAATCATGCTTAAACTAGAAATATATAAGTACGTGTCGTGTATAAGCATGGTTGATTCCGGTTTCCAGTGGGGAGGAACGGACTTATGGTTACGAAATACGGTCGACGAGCTTTTACCCTTGTCGAGTTGCTGGTGGTGATCGCAATCATTGGCGTGCTGGTAGCCCTTCTGCTCCCGGCGATTCAGGCGGCGCGCGAGGCAGCTCGCCGGTCGTCCTGTGCCAATAATCTTCGGCAGATCGGATTGGGGCTGCACAATTACCATGACACCCACAACCGTTTCCCAACCGGGGGGGTTGGCAACATGGCGGCCAACTGGCTGGTGCTGCTGATGCCTTATGTGGAACTGGGCAACATTCACGATCAATTGGACTTCCCTAATCGGGGGTTTCTACCGAACGAGGCTCCCGAGTCGAACAGTATCGCGCTGGAAAACTTCACGGCCAACGTCTATTGGTGTCCTTCCGCCAGCGTACCGCTGCACAGCCCGTTTTCTGCACAGCGTGGCGGACGGCCCTGGAATACGGTCTGTTATGTCGGGATTGCAGGAGCATCGAGCAGCCCGACCAGTTCCAGTGATCCGACGGGGGTTGGCCGTTGCGATTCCGGGGGAAGCCGTGGGTTTGCTTGCTCGAACGGGATCCTGATCGCCAATTCGGCGGTCGGGACTCAAGCGGTAATGGATGGCACGTCCAACACCATCATTGTGGGCGAGCAGTCGGGTTGGATGTACAGCGGCACCTCGCGGCAGGATCATCGGACCAGTTCGCGTTGGGGGGGATGGGCCGGGCCGAACACCACGAGTGTTCCGGGCAGCGGCTGGTCGGGCCCCATTCACTTCAACACGACGACGGTCCGTTACCCCATTGGCCATAAAACGGTGCTGGGCACTTCCGGCGGGAATCATCGTAGCGGAAACAATACGGCCATTCAGTCGGAGCATCCTGGCGGGGCGCATGCGGCCCGTGCGGACGGCAGCGTCGATTTCCTGACCAACACGATGGAGATGGCCGTCGTTCGCGCCTTGGCGATTCGGGATTCGGGAGAGGT
>SLEY01000525.1 GCA_007124535.1 Planctomycetaceae bacterium | reverse complement strand
TGCAGCGCAAACGCGGCTAACAGGTCCGCCGCGCGATCCAGATCGTCCAGCGAAACCGTTTCCACCGCACTGTGCATGTAGCGGTTGGCAATGCTGATCAAGCCGGTCGCCACCCCGGCCCGCGAGATTTGCAACCGATTCGCATCGTTCGGGGCTGCCCGGCCAATCGCTGCCAACTGATAGGAAATCTCCTCGTCGCGCGCGGTATCCATCAGTCGCCGGGTTACCGCGGGATTCGTATTCGGACCCCGGTAAATCACCGGACCACCACCCAAACGTATGTCACCCTGCTGGCGCTGGTCAATCGTCGGGCAGTCCGTGGCATGCGTCACATCCACCGCGATCCCCACTTGCGGGTCAATCCCGAAACAGGCAGTGGTGGCTCCGCGCAGTCCGATCTCTTCCTGAACCGTTGATACGGCGTACAGCGAGCACGACAACGGCTTTCCCGAGACCCGTCGCAAAGCTTCGATCACGACCCACAAACCCGTGGCGTTGTCCATTCCGACCGCACTGGCCAAACCATTGCGCAGTTCGCGGTACACCAGGTCCAGCGTGACGGCGTCGCCAATCTGCACCACCTGGACCGCGTCCTCCCGGTCCCGGGCCCCGATGTCCAGCCAGAGATCCTCCAACTTGACCACCTGTTTCCGCTCTTCGTCGTTCAACAAATGGATCGGTTTGCGCGCGATCACCGCGGGAACCGGGCCCGTCGCCGTCCAGATCGTCATCCGCTGGCCGATCAACTGCTGTGGGTCCCAACCCCCGATCGTTTGGGCGTAGACAAAACCCCGCTCGTCCACGTGGGTCACCAGCATCCCAATCTGATCGCAGTGCCCGGCCAGCATGATCCGCATCTTGCCTTGACCCGGCTGGCCGACAATCACATTGCCATGCACGTCCGTGGTCACCTGATCGGCAAAACCGGCCGCGTACTGGCGCACCACGTCTTGGACCCGTTCTTCATAGCCAGACGGACTGGGAGTGGTCAAGAGTTGCTGGAGGAAATTCAATGCGGCAGAATCCATCGTTGCTCCTTATCATTTCAGCGATTCGTCAAACAAGGCGATGCCCCGTTTCCTGGGTTAAAGCGTATTCCTTAGCCGCGCGCATTCAAAAGCGGGCTGCAAAGTTTGTCTCTCACCCCCCGGTCGAGCACAAGCGGGGCGAGAAGGTATCACGGCGTTCCGGCACCGTCCCCTTGGCCGGGGCCCAACAGGTGCTCGAGTGCCCCCTGCAGGGACGCATGCTGAAATGCAAAGCCCGCGTCCAAAGCCCGTGTGGGCAGCACGCGATGGGAGGCGACCAGGCTGCCCGCCAGTTCCCCCACCGCAATGCGCAAGGCCGGATAAGGCACCGCAGGCAGCCAAGCCGGCCGCCGCAGAACACCAGCCAACGTTTTCGTGAATTGGCGATTGGTTACCGGATCCGGCGCGGTGGCATTGATCGGCCCGGAAAACGTCTCCTGTTTCGCCGAAGCCAGCAACAAAGCCACCAAATCTGGTTTGGCAATCCAGGACATCCACTGCCGGCCCGTGCCCAAAGGACTGCCCAAACCAAGTCGAAACAGTGGCACCAGACGAGCCAGCAGGCCGCCGGAGGTCCCCAAAACTAACCCGATGCGGAGCTGAACCACCCGCAGACCCAGCGCTTCGGCTGCGCCCGCCGCCCGCTCCCACTCGACACATAACTCAGCCAAAAATCCTTCTCCCGGGGAATCCGACTCGCGCAACTCCTGATCGCCCCGGTCGCCATAGTAGTCGATTGCCGACGCACAGACCAGCACACGCGGGCGCGAGCGGACCGACTCCAGCCCTGCAATCAGATGCCGCGTGCCAGTCACCCGACTGTCCCACAGCCGCCGCTTCTTGGCCGCCGTCCAACGCCCATTGGCAATCGGCTCGCCTGCCAAGTGAAACACGACCTCCGCCCCTTCGAAAGCCGCGGCCGGAGCCGGCTGATGCGACGGTTCCCAGCCCATGGCGGTGATATCCAACGGCGCCCCTTGGCGGGCGGCCCGCTCCGGATCCCGACTCAATACTATGGGCGAGGGCAATTCGCCCACCAACGACCGACCGACGAAACCCGTCGCTCCCGTGACCACCGCGCGCATTTTAATTAACTCCTTAGGGGAGGGAACCTTCCCGCTGCCGCTGGGTAATCAAGCGGTCCAGTTCCTCTTTCAACCGCACCAGCACCTCGTCATATCCAAAACTCCCCAGCATTCGACCACTCTGTTTCAAATGGACGTGCCGCGGCCCACACCACAAACCCAAGTCGGCATCGTCGGTCTCGCCCGGACCGTTGACGCGGCAGCCCATCACGGCGATCGTCAACGCATGGTCCTGCGCGTACCGGGTCAGCTCCCGAACGCGTTCCGCCAAGTCCACGAAGGCCTCGTTTTCGACCCGGGAACAGCTCGGACAGCAGACAATGTTCAAACCCGCGGGGGGCATGCCCGACTCCGACTGCAGACGGCCGGCGGCCACGTCCTCCAGGATCTCCTGTCCCGCCTGGACCTCAAGAATCCTGCGATCATTCGGGACGGTCAGCGAAACTCGAATCGTGTCCCCAATCCCGTCCGCCAGCAGCGGGACCAAGGCCCGTCGCGTCTTGACGATCCCCTCCGGCGGGAGGCCCGCTTCCGTAACCCCCAAATGCAAGGGAACGTTCGGCCGACGTTCGGCAAAACGGCGATTCATTTCAACCACCCGCGCCGGATCGGAATCCTTCAACGAAACGCAGTAGCGAGTGAAGTCCAAGTTGTCCAGGAATTGGCAATGCTCCCCGGCGCTGTGCAGCATCGGCGAGACGGCATCGTCCGGTTCGAACCGTCCGCGCAGCTCCGGGGCCACACTTCCACAATTCACGCCGATCCGAAGCGCACAGTCCTGGTCGCGAGCCACTTCCACCAGATAGCGGACTTTATCCTTCCAGGACTTGTTCCTTTCGTGATGATGAAGGTGTCCCGGGTTGTAGCGAATCTTCTCCACGTAGGGGGCGACCTGTTCGGCCAAACGGTAGTTCTCTTGCAGGTCGACAGAAAGATTAACCGACGTCTGCTGCCGAATCTGTCGCAAGGCCTCCACATCGCGGCGGGTGTCCACGGCGATCCGGACCAGCGCGGCGCCGGCGGCCGCCAGCGCCTGGACTTGGACCACCGTGGCATCGATATCCCGCGTCTTGGTGGCGGTCATGCTCTGCACGGCCACGGGGTGTCCTCCGCCAATGCTCAGGCTCCCGATCCGAACAGCGCGTGTCGCATTTTTAGGGGGAAACATACTTGCCTTCTTAACGGTCGAAGAAGCGATCCTTCCGAATAATTGTCGCCTCCCGGCGGCGGTTCGCCAAGTCACCTTTCCGCCGTTATAACCGGAACGGCTCGGTCGCTTCCCGCCGGAGCCGGTCCCGCCCGCGGGGTTCCGGGATTTGACACCGTTCGCCTCGCCGCCTAGACTCAGGCATAGTTGCCATCGCAGGTTCACGCGGCCTCGCCGTGGCCGGGTCACCGGAAAAGCCCCCTCAACGGGAATAACCTGTCGGGTGCGGAGCGAATAACGAACGCGATGGCAAAGCTCGATGGGACCGCCGTTCTACGCGTTCCGAAAAACTCGACAAGCCGTCTGTCAGCCTCGTCACCGCTGTGCAGCTCCAAAGGAGTACCAAACCAATGGCATCTCGCGAAAGCCAGGGACTTCAAGTCGCCCTGATTCTGTTCGTCATGGTGACGGTCGTCCTGGCAGTCACCACTTATTTGTATTTCAGTGCCGCCGAACGGGAAAGTCAGAAGGCCGAAGCGGCCGAATCCCGAGCGAGACAGGCGGACGAAACGGTCAACTCGCTCGAGTTCCAAAACCAGATTTTCCGTCATGTCCTGGGTTATGAAATGCGGAACCGGGACGAATTGAACTCGATCGTCCAGTCCTTGCAGGACACCACCCGCGAGGACATGCAAGAGGTTCTTGCCGATTTTGAGCGGGACATGCGGGTCTACGGGGTGGGGTTCCAGGATCAGGTCCTGAACTATCGGACGCTCCCCTCCCATCTGCTGGCCGTCGTGAACGACAAGAATTCCAAATTGGCGGAAGCGGATCGCATGCAGTCGGAACT
>SLEY01000408.1 GCA_007124535.1 Planctomycetaceae bacterium | reverse complement strand
CGCAAGGCGATGAGGAAGGTCGCCGGCTGTACGTCTCGCCCGCCGGAGACGACGCCTGGACCGGCGCCCGGGCGGAACCGCGGGCGGATCAGACGGATGGGCCCCTGGCCACCGTGCAGCGCGCCCAACAGCTGGTTCGCAAGTGGAACGCGGACGGGCCACCGGCCCCGATCACCGTGTTGCTGCGGGAGGGAACGTACCGGTTGAGCGAGCCGCTGGTGTTCACGCCAGCCGACTCGGGCACGGAAGCGTGCCCCGTGTCGTACCAGGCTTATCCGGGCGAACGGCCGGTGATCAGCGGCGGTCTGCCGATTTCCGGCTGGCAGACGGAGGGCCGGCTCTGGCGGACGGAAGTCCCGCGGTCGGATTCCGGCAAGACTTGGCGGTTCAATCAATTGTTTGTCAATGGCCAGCGGCGGACGCGGGCTCGCACGCCGAACCGCGGCGAGTTCTTCCGCACGGACGGCCCCACCGCATGGCATCGGAACCGCAGCTTCTACTTCCACGAAGGCGACCTGCAGCAATGGGAACGGCTGCAGGACGCGATCGTCGTCGTGTATCACTCGTGGGAAACCTCGATCCACCACATCCGCGACGTGGACCCCGAATCCCGTAGCGTGTTGCTCCACGAGCCGGGGCCGTGGCCGATGGGCCGCTGGGAACGGCAGCAGCGCTACTTCGTGGAAAACGTGTTCGAGGCCCTGGATCAGCCGGGCGAATGGTATTGGAATCGCGGGACGGGCGTGCTGTACTATTACCCCCTGCCCGGGGAGACCCCGGAGACGGTGACAGCCGTCGCGCCGGTCGTCACCTCGACGCTGCTGGAAATCCGCGGGGAACCGGCGGAGGAGCGTTATGTGGAACATCTGCATTTCCGCGGGATCGCCTGGCGGCATACCAATTCGAACTTGCGGCGGCTGCGCAACCCGGGCCAGGGCGAGATCTACCAGCCGGGTCTGGTGCAGGCCACCGGATTGCGTCACGCCAGCTTCGTGGACTGCGAATTCGCCCATACCGGCGCCCACGGGATCTGGCTGGCTGCCGGCTGCACGCACAACCGGATCCAGCGCTGCCACTTCCGCGATCTGGGCGGCGGCGGCGTGTACCTGGGCGGCGGCTGGGGAGTCCATGACCACTTCCCCACCGGGCACAACACCGTGGACAACAACTTCATCCACGACGGCTCGCACATGTTCCGCGGCGCCCACGGCGTGTGGATCGGCCGCAGTTCGCACAATCGGGTCACCCACAACGAGATCGCGAACTTCGACTATTCCGGCATCTCCTGCGGGTGGTCCTGGGGCTTCCAGCCCAGCAGCGCCAACCACAATACGCTGGATTTCAACTATATCCACCACCTGGGCAATGGCGACGGGCTCAGCGACATGGGCGCCATCTACACGCTGGGCGTCTCGCCGGGAACCACCATCCGCAACAACCACATCCACGACATCTACAGCTATGCCCACGTATCGCACGGTTCGGGGATCTATCCCGACGAGGGCAGTACGGGGATCCGGATCGAGGACAACGTCGTCTACCGGGTCCGCAACAGCCCGCTGTTCATGCATTATGGCAAGGAGTGCCTGGTCCGCAACAACATTTTGGCACTGGGCGATGCCGGCCAACTCCGCCGCTCGCGCGAGGACCTGCGCTGCCACTACATCGCCGAGGGCAACATCGTCTACGGCGGCGACAACCCCCGGATGCTGGACGGTCCCTGGACGAATCACGACTGGCAACTGGGGCGCAACGTCTACTGGACGACGGACGGCGAGCCCGACTTCGCCGGCCGGGACTTTGC
Source organism: Planctomycetaceae bacterium (assembly GCA_007124535.1). Lineage (GTDB taxonomy): Bacteria > Planctomycetota > Planctomycetia > Pirellulales > Pirellulaceae > SLMF01. The sequence continues at coordinate 2,312 of SLEY01000408.1, read as the reverse complement.
GACTTGGCAAGTGGAAGGGCGGGACGAGGGTTCGGTGGTGGCCGATCCGCGTTTCGTCGCCCCGGAGAACGACGACTTCCGGCTGCAACCCGACTCGCCGGCCCGGGAGTTGGGATTCGAACCGATCGAGATCGAGCGGGCCGGTCTGTACGGCGATCCCGAGTGGGTCGAGTTGCCGGGGCGCTATCCGAACCGGGTCCGCAACGAGATCCCCCCGCCGGTGGACCGTCCGCTGCTTATCCATTTCGATTTCGAAGCGGACCAAGTGGAGGGTGAACCGCTGGAAGGCCGCATCACCCGCGGCGAGGGCGGCGCGTCGTTGCGGGTGTCGGCCGATACGTCCCGCGGGGGCAGCCAGAGTCTGAAATTCACGGACGCGCCGGATCAACGTTATAACTGGACCCCGCACATCCATTACGACCGCACGTATGAAGAAGGGTCGATCCGACTGGCTTGGGACATGCGGAACTGTGCGGACGCCCCGGCCCGTTTTTTCATCGAAGTGCGGCAGATGGACCCGGGCGCCCCTTATCGGGTCGGGCCCACCGTCACGGTCGCTCCCGACGGCGCCGTCCATGCCGGCGGCCAGGCGGTCGGCACGATCCCGCTGGGCGAATGGGTCCGCGTGACCATCGACATGGAATTGGGGGCGGAAGCTCCCGGCAGCTACCGTCTGGAACTGGAGCAACCGGGCGAGGCCCCGCTGGTCCGTGAGATCCCCTATCGCGACGAAGCTTTCCGCCGCATCGACTGGCTGGGCATTTCCAGCACCAGTCCCGCGGCCAGCGTCTTTTACATCGACAACCTGCAAATGGGCACCCGGGAGGAACTGGCCCCGCCGCCCCGGCACCGCCCGCCAGCCTGGTCGGATGCCCGGCAACGTCCCACGGAACCCCCGAACGATCAGCAGTTGGTCGGGCACTGGACGTTCTCGGAAGATGACGGTTTCGTCGTGCGGGACGAATCCGGTCATGGCAACCAGGGCGAATTATGGGCCGAACTGGTGACCGGCCCGTTCGGCACGGCGCTCCGCTGCGACGCGATCCACAGCCACGTGCGGATCCAGGACCACCCCAGCTTGCACTTCGGGACCGGCGACTTCTCGATCGACCTATGGATCTGTCCCACGAAACTGGCCGTTCATTCCAGCGAGGCCCGCCGCCGCTTCCTCTCCAAGAACGACCACCCGCGCACCTGGTGGGTGATGGACATCACGCCGGCCGGCCGGATCCGTCTGGAGATGACGGACGCCAACCGGGTCGGGCGCGTCAGCCACACGGAGGCGGGGATTCCGGAAAACGAGTGGAGTCATCTGGCCGTCGTGGTCGATCGGGGGGAGGGCCAAGTCCGGTTCTATCTGAACGGCCGCTTGGACAGCACCCACGCGTTGCCGGCCGATTTTACGGGCGCTCTGGACGTGCCCGCCGACCTGACACTCGGCTCGACCTGGCAACCCTTTGTCGGCCTGCTGGATCAGGTGCGGATCTTCCGCCGCCCGTTGGACGAAGCCGAAGTGCAAGCCACCTTCGCTGCCGAACAAGACCGGCGCACCGGTACCGAATACCGCGTTGTCAAATGATTGATATGGTTCGATCGGGGAGGCGGCCCCATGCGTTCTCACGTTGAACACGCGACGACGATCCGTCCGTCGGCATCGAAAACAATGACCCGCTTAACTGCTGGTTTCCAGGGGCGAGCACGCAAGCAATGCCATCCGCAGATCGTTTATACCGCGCGCGGCAGAGATTGTCCGATATGCATCGCCGGCCCCCCCCGAGTACAAGGGGGGAGGGGGATGCATGCATCATGCGAAGCCGCCCATGTCCTGTCCCCTTGTACTCGGGGGGACCATAGGGGGGCGCCCATTTCAAGTTCGATTGATCGGGCGGAGCTGAAATACCACCGGAAATCTTCACTCTCGCGCAGGCACGAGAGAATCTCTGCCGCGCGCGGTAGATGACAATTGCCAAAAGGTATCGTCGATACCATCCTGCATCAACCCCAGCGCACAAGCCAGCAATTAAGCGGGGCATTGATCGAAAAAGCTTGCTTTTCTTGGCGCGTCGTGCGTTGAATCGACGATCTTTTCGCAAAAACACCCACCAATGGCTGCAAAGTTCTGAGAATTCTCGATTTTTTTCAAAAATTTCTTAACCTATTGCTGAGAAAGCGTTTAGATGCTGTCCGGCGCGTCCATTGCCCCCTCAAATACCCCGCTAGAGAGCTGCGTTTAATTTGACCTGTTTGTCCCTGTTTGTTAGGGTGCGGGACATGCCGTCAGTCGGCCTGATGGCATCGAGTAACGCGGCAGT
>SLEY01000170.1 GCA_007124535.1 Planctomycetaceae bacterium | reverse complement strand
GCGGTGAAGGTCATCGAACTGCCGCCGGCCGGCCAACTCCCGCCATGGCTATAATCTTGGCAGAAGGCGCCGATTGCCGATCGCATCGGCGGGGTTGACGAACAGGCGACATATGGGGGGAGATTCCGCCATGAAAGCCCGAGCTTGGTTCCGCGTGCTGGCGACGACGGTTCATCACCACTGGCCGACTAGGGATGCCCGAACGGGTCGAAGTGCTCAGCGGCGTCGAGGCCGGGGACCGGGTGCTGCTGCACCGGCACGTTTCCGAGGAGAGCGCCACGGAAGTGAATTGAAGACGGCGGCCCCGCGACGACCCCATGTGGGGAGCGCTGAAACCTGTTTATCGGAATTTGGAGAACGGAGAGAAAAGGATGTTGCTCTGGATCGGATGGGTGCTTGCCATTCTGCTGGCGATCTTCGGTGGGTTCATGTGGGCCTGCTGGCGTCGTACGCAGCGCGAGTTGGAGTCCGTGCGTACTCGGCGTGAGCCCCCCGCGGAGCCGAAGACGGCGCCACCCGCCCCCAAACCACCGGGTCGCAGCGATGCCATCTCGCTGCTGGCAACGCTGCAACGGGAAGCCCGATTCATTGATCTGGTCCAGGAATCTCTGGACCAGTACAGCGATGAACAGGTGGGCGCTGCCGCCCGCGATGTGCTCCGGGACTGCCGAGCGGTATTGGATCGTTTGTTCGAATTGCAGCCGGCGCTGCCGCACAGCGAAGGCGAAACGGTTCAGTTGCCTGCGGGTTTCGACCCCGGCCGATTCCGGCTGACCGGCAACGTGGCCGGCGAACCGCCTTTTTCCGGACGGCTGGTGCATCATGGCTGGCAGGCCAAGCGTTGCCAGGTGCCGCAATGGTCCGGCAGCGAATCGTCGGCCGGGATTGTGGCCCCGGCCGAAGTCGAACTGTCGTGACGATCGTTCCGCCGGTCTCCCTCGCCCGGGCATCCTTCTGTTTTTTTTTGGAGAGTGAGTAACCATGTCCGCCCGCTTTGTCGTCGGCATCGACTTAGGCACGACGAACAGTGTTCTCGCCTACAGTTCCTTAGCGGAAGAAACGCCTTCCGTCCACGTCCTTCCGATTCCGCAGTTGGTGGCTCCCTCGACGCTGGAGTCGCGGCCGCAGTTGCCCTCGTTTCTGTATTTGGCCAGCGAGCACGAGACGGGTCAGGGGGCGTTGGACCTTCCTTGGGCCGAAGCCCGCCGATTTGCGGTCGGGGAGATTGCCCGCCGCCAGGCGGCGGAGGTGCCGGATCGCACGATCGGCGCGGTCAAGAGCTGGTTATGCCATGGTCGAGTGGACCGGCGAAGCGAGATCCTGCCGTGGAATGCGCCGGCGGAAGTCCCCCGCATTTCGCCGGTTGTGGGCACGCGCCGCTTTCTGGAGCATCTGATCGCCGCCTGGCAGGACGCGTTCCCGGACGCCCCGCTGGCCGAACAGCATGTGGTGTTGACGGTACCGGCGTCCTTTGATGCGGCCGCCCGCGAGTTGACGCGGGAAGCGGCTTTGGCCGCCGGTCTGCCTGACGAGGTCCTGTTGCTGGAAGAGCCGCAGGCGGCCGTCTATTCCTGGGTCGGCAAGGTGGGGGAACGCTGGCGGCGCTCGTTGGCTTTGGGCGATGTGCTGCTGGTCTGTGACGTGGGGGGCGGGACCAGCGATTTCACGCTGGTTCGCGTCGGCGAAGAGGACGGCGAATTGGTGTTGCAGCGCGTGGCCGTGGGCAATCATCTGCTGGTCGGCGGCGATAACATGGACCTGGCCCTGGCCTATCAGGCCTCGCAGCTGTTCGCCGCCAAGAATGTCGAACTCGATCCCTGGCAATCGGTCTCGCTGTGGCATTCCTGCCGGGCGGCCAAAGAAGCCATGTTGCGAGAGGGAGGCCCGGAGCGGCAGACGATCTCTGTGCTGGGACGCGGCAGCAAGTTGATCGGCGGAACCGTCTCGATCGAATTGGATCGCCAGCAGACGGCGGAATGGCTGGTGGAGGGCTTCTTTCCTCGCTGTGAACCGCACGAACGCCCCGCACGCCGGCGAGCTTCGGGGTTCCAGGAAATCGGTTTGCCGTTCGAACAGGATACGGGAGTCACGCGGCACTTGGCCGCCTTCCTCCAGGATCATGCGGAAGGGCAGGGGGGCGCCGTTCAACCGACGCACCTGCTGATGAACGGCGGCACGTTCAAAGCCCGCATCCTGGCCGACCGGCTGGTCGACGTGCTGGCCGGTTGGTCCGGGGGCAGGGCGCCCCAGTGGTTGGAAGCCGATCCCGACCTGGACTACTCGGTCGCTCGCGGCGCCGCCGACTATGGTTGGGCCAAGCAGCGGGGCGGGGTCCGCATCCGTGGCGGGACCGCGCGTTCGTACTATGTGGGCATCGAAACCGCCGGTTTGACCATACCCGGAGCCCCGCGCCCGCTCCGCGCCTTGTGCGTCGCGCCCCTGGGGATGGAAGAGGGCGATCAGGCGGATGTGCCCTCGGCGGAAATCGGACTGGTCGTGGGCGAACCGGCCCAGTTCCGCTTCTTCAGTTCACCGGTCCGGAAGCAGGATCAGGTGGGAGACGTGCTCTCCCGCTGGAGTCCCGACGAGTTGGCCGAAACCGACTCGCTGGAAACCACCCTGGAACCGGAGGAAGGGATCGAAGAACCGTACGTGCCGGTCAAGTTCCAATCGCGGGTCACCGAATTGGGCATGTTCGAGTTGTGGTGCGTCAGCACGACAAGCGACAAACGCTGGAAACTGGAATTCAACGTGCGCGAGGAGCCGTAAGGCGCCGGGCCGGAACGCGCGCCGCCGCGGGCGTTCTTGACCAGGGACTCGGGCCGCATGAGGAATGGGATGGGCAGCTCAAAACCGCAACGTCCGATCGACGAACTTCTGGATCCGCAGGCACACCCCAGCCGCTATATCGTCGGGATCGATCTGGGGACCACGAATTCGGCCGTCGCCTACGTCGACACCGCTCGCGAACCTTGGCAGGTACAGACCCTGCCGATTCCCCAACTGGTCGATATCGGCCAGGTCGAATCCCGGGATTCGCTGCCTTCCTTCCATTATCAACCGCTGGCTGGAGAGATCGCCGCCGTTGGCTCATCCACCGCGACCGATTACCTGGTTGGCGTCCTGGCGCGGGATCTGGGAGTTCGCAATCCGGGCCGGCTGGTGGTCTCTGCCAAGAGTTGGTTGTGCCATTCGGGCGTCGACCGGACGGCCAATTTGCTGCCATGGCAAGGCGCGGCGGAGGTCGAACGGATATCCCCGGTGGCGGCCAGTGCGCGCTACCTGCGGCGGCTGCGCGAGGTTTGGGAAGCGCGGTTTCCGCAAGAACCCCTTGCCGCTCAGGACGTGGTGCTGACGCTGCCCGCGTCGTTTGACGAAGTCGCTCGCGAACTGACCGTCCAGGCGGCGGCCGCGGCCGGCTTGCCACGCGTGGTGCTGATCGAAGAGCCCCAAGCGGCCTTTTATGCCTGGATCAATGGCCATCCCCGCGATTGGGATCAGCGTGTCCAGCCGGGCCAGAAGATCCTGATTTGCGACATTGGCGGTGGCACCTCGGATTTTACGCTGATCCGCGTACGCCGGGGCGAGGGCGAGCGGGTCCAGTTTCATCGTGTCGCGGTGGGCGAGCATCTGATCCTGGGAGGTGACAATCTGGACCTGGCCTTGGCGCGGCACATCGAACAGCAGCTGGGCAGGGAACTCGAACCGCATGCCTGGTCCGTGCTGGTGCGACTCTGCCGCCGACTGAAGGAAGACTTGCTGGGCGACGACTGTCCCGAAACCGTCAGCTTCAACCTGCCCGGCAGCGGAGCCCGGCTGATTGGCGGCGGGCAGCGGGTGGTGGTGGATCGCGAGGAAGCTCGCCGCGTGTTGATCGACGGTTTTTTTCCGGAGGTGACGCTGGACGATCGCCCGCGAAAGCAGCGTTCGGGATTTCGCGAATTCGGGTTGCCTTACGCCCCCGACGCGGCCATCACCCGTTATCTGGCCGCCTTTCTGGTCGCCCATCGTTGGGCGGGCGAATCGGAAAGTGCCCGGCGGGAAGTGGCCGAGGGGGGCGGGGCAGGGCAGGGCAGGGCGGGGCAGGGGGGAGCCGAACGGGGCGGGGCAGGGCAGGGGCCCGATCCGG
>SLEY01000442.1 GCA_007124535.1 Planctomycetaceae bacterium | reverse complement strand
GGCCAAACTGAGTTCCAGTTCGGAGCCGGGGATGCCGCGGGTCAACGTGGCCATCAACGCGAGCAGCGGGAACGCGTTTTCTTGGGGGAACAATGCCACTCCCGGCATTCGTTCGCTGTTTTCGTACAATTATCCGCGCGGCCATTCCAACGGCGCCAACTTCTCCGCCGCCCTGGACGGGACGTCGAACGTGGTGATGTTGGCAGAGATGATCGGCGCGGACCGCGAACGCGACACGCGCGGGGCGTGGGCCTATGCCACGGGGACCTTTATCAGTGGCGGCGCCCGGTCGGACCTCCGCTACCTGTTCACGCCCAACGTCAATGCGCTGAACAACAACTGCCGGGACCGTCCGGGGCGATGCAGCAGCCCCCGCAGCCCCGACCCGCAGCTGCGGTGCAGCGGCAGCGACAGCTCGCGGGGCGGCAACGCCTCGCGCAGTCGTCATCCCGGCGGCGTCCACGTGGCTTTGGGCGACGCTTCGGTCCACTTCGTCAACGAGGATATCGGGTTGGCCGAGTGGATCCTGTGGTTGGCCAAGTCGGCTCAGGGCCAGGTGTCCAGCCGCCACCGCGACTCGCGCATGGATTGCATGTCGCTGTGATAGGGCCCGGTGGCACTGGTTGAGCAGCGCGAAGCCCCACTGTTCGGCGCGGATGCACTGTTCGGCCCGGGTCTCTGACCCCATTGTTCGGCGCGGGTCTCTGACCCCGCTGTTCGGCGCGGGTCTCTGACCCCGCCGAAACCGCCGACCGAAGGTCTCCACCCATTATGGGAGACCTTCGGTCGGCCGAGTGGCTCGGTCAGAGACCGGCCACAGCGCGGTCAGAGACCGGCCACAGCGCGTGACCGGCCACAGCGCGGCGGGTGGACCGGGATTCCAAATCGTTCGAAGTGAGGCGCCTTGTTTTATGCGGCCTGTTTTCTATTTATGGCTACTGTTGTTGATTCTGAGTCTGGCCGGCTTTGCGGGTCTTTTTTGGGGGGAATCTTCACCCCGGCCGCCACGCCGAGTCCCCGCGCCGCAAGGGCCGGTACGTGAGGAACCGCGGCAGAACACGGGCGTTTCCATTCAGGCCGCTTTTGCCTGTCCGGATTTTGTGAGCACGGCGACGATTGCGGAGTTGGAGGCCCAGGCGAAACGGGTGGTCGATCAACTGGTGGCGGCGTATCCGGATCGGGCCCAAGCGTTGAACGTATCCGCCATGAAACATGCGGGGTTCGGCGACTGGGACCAGGCGGTCCAGGTTTGGCGGCGGTGTTTGGAACTGGACCCCCGGTTCACCGAAGCCCTGTTGGGAAAAGGCCGCGTGGCGTTGCAGCAGGATGAATACGAACGGGCCATCCAGTTGTTTCGGCGTGCGTTGCAGCTGGTACCCGACGACCCGTTGGTGTCGCTGGGTTTGGCCGAGGCGCTGATGAAATCGGGCAGCAGCGAGGAGGCGCTGCAGGTTCTGGAGGACCATGTGGAAAGCCCACGCGCCACGGTCGAGGCCCACAGCAAGCTGGGCCAGGTTCATTTCCAGCTGGAGCAATATGAACCGGCGCGAAAGCATTTCGAAATCGCCGTGCAGTCGAAGCCGGAACTGAGAGCCGCTTGGTACGGCCTCGCTCGGCTCCATGCCTTGGAGGGGGACCAGGAGCGGGCGGAGCAATGTCTGGAGCGGTTTCAGGCGCTTGCCGAGCGCGAACGCGAGGCGGACGTCCAGGAAATCCGGGAGACCACCGATCGAGCCCATGTGTCGTGGTACGTGGCGTTCCTCCATAACGCGGTGGCCGAAGTCTACGATTCGGGGGGCGACCTGCGGAAGGCCGAAAAAATCTGGTGCAAGGCGGCGGCCCTGGACCCGCAGGACTTGGAGTCGCGAACCAGACTGCTGGCCTTGTACCGCCGGAGTGCCCGCTATGGGCAGGCGCTGGCGCAGGGCCGCCAATTGGTCGAACTTGCCCCGGAGAACGTCAACTATTGGTTGGAGCTGGGACGGATCAACGCTCGTCTTCACCGGCGCGAGCAAGCCGCTGCCGCCGTGCGCCGGGCAATCGAGCTTGATCCCAATCATCCGAAAGTTCGGGAAATCGATGAGTTTTTACAGTACCTGCGATGAGGGCGCGAGTTGGCCGGAGCGCCGGCCGGATCGGTGGTTCCCTCGCCTGTCATGTTGGCTCGTTTTCTGGTGGCTCCTGACCGGGAGCCTCGCCGCGGCCGGGCAACCCGTCCATCTGCGCGAGCTGACGGAACACGCGGGGATCCGTTTTCGCCATACGGACGGTAGTTCCGGAAATCGGTACATTGTCGAGTCGGTCAGTGCGGGGGTGGCCACCTTGGATTTCGACGGCGACGGCCTGATCGACATCTATTTCCTGAACGGCGCCCCGCTCCCGGGCTCGGAGACCAGCGAGACGCCTCCCCGAAATGCGCTTTACCGTAACGTGGGCGGATTCCGGTTCGTCGACGTCACCGAAGAGGCGGGGGTCGGCGATACCGGTTATGGGCTGGGCGTCGCCGTTGCCGATTTCAACAATAACGGCTTCCCCGACATCTACCTGAACAATTACGGGCCCAATGTCTTTTACCGGAACAACGGCGATGGCACGTTCACGGATGTGTCCCGTGCCACCGGCACGGTCAATGGCCATCAGGTCGGGGCCGGAGCCAATTTCTTGGACATCAACGGAAACGGGTGGTTGGATCTTTTCGTTTCCAACTATTTGGAATTCTCTTACGACGCGGTCGAAACGGTGACGGTCCGCGGGTTCCCCATCTATCCCGGCCCGGAGCGCTTTCCCCCGGCGCCCGACGTCCTGTTCCGCAACAACGGCGACGGGACGTTCACGGACATCAGTGACGAGGCGGGCATTGCCGCCCATGCCGGACATGGGATGGGGACCATCTCCGGCGACTTGACCGACAGCGGCCATCCGGACATTTTCGTGGCCAACGATTCCACCGGGAATTTCCTGTTCGTCAACGACGGCACGGGAAGATTTCGGGAGCAGGGGCTGCTGGCCGGCGTCGCCTATGATGGCGACGGCGATCTGCAGGGCAGCATGGGCGCCGACGTGGCCGATTACAATAACAACGGCCTGCTGGACCTGTACATGACCGCGTACCAGCAGCAATTGGCGACGCTTTATCAGAACCTGGGTGACGGGCGGTTCGATGACCGTTCGCTGCGGACCGGCGCGGGCGCCGGCACCTATCACCGCGTGAACTGGGGAGGCGGTTTTGCCGATTTCAACAACAACGGCTTTCGCGATCTGTTCATCGCCCACGGGCACATTCACGACACGATCGACCACTTCGACACCTCCACATCCTACCGGTTGCCCAACCAGCTGTTGCTGAATGACGGTGGCGAACGGTTCATGGACGTTTCTTCGGAAAGCGGGGACGTGACGACCAACGTCTCCAGCAGCCGCGGGGCCGCCTTCGACGATTTGAACAATAACGGCCGGATCGATGCGGTGATCCTGAATTCCCGAGAGCGTCCCACGATTCTGCGAAACGACACGCAGTCCGCCGGCCATTGGATCCAAGTCCGGCTGCGGGGAGTTCAAACCAACCGTGATGGCGTGGGGGCTCGCGTGCGGGTGCAGGCTGGTGATCGAGTCCAGATTGCAGAGGTTCACAGCGGTCGCGGATATCAGAGCCATTATGGCACCCGGCTCCATTTCGGCTTGGCCGACCACCCACGCGTGGACCACATCCAGGTGCGATGGGTGGGCGGCGAAGAAGAAGTGTTCGACGCCGTGGCAGTCGATCAAATCGTGACGCTCCAGGAGGGACATGGCAGCCCGCGATAGTGGCTGTACCCCGTGCATTCGGCGTGTTGGCCTCGTTGTTCTCCTGATTCTTTGGATCGCCCCGGATTCTCCGGAAAACCCCCGAACGGCGATGGTGTATCGCGATTTTTGAAAAATTGTCTTTTTTTCGTAAGCGGTTGTGACAAAACGATTTAGGATCGACAGACGGACTCGGTTGCCGTTCCAGTCCCCCCTGTCGAGCCGTATTAAACTTGACTTTCTTTCAGGCTCTGTTAGGTTCGAGGCATGTCATCAGTCGGCCTGATGGCATCGAGTAGCGCGGCAGCTTCGATCGGAAGCGGTTTCGCAAGCGAACCTACTTTTTGGCGGGGTTC
>SLEY01000155.1 GCA_007124535.1 Planctomycetaceae bacterium | reverse complement strand
GGCGGCTGCAGCCAACGACTTTGCGGACCAGAGCCAGCACCAATGGCATCAGTGGCGCGGTCCCTTGGCCAACGGGACGGCGCCACACGGCGACCCGCCGATCACCTGGAGCGAGGGTCAGAATATTCGCTGGAAGGCGCGCCTCCCGGGCGAAGGCAGTGCCACACCGATCATTTGGGAGGATCAGGTCTTCGTCGCAACCGCCGTTCCTACCGAGCGGACGGTCGCCGCGCTGCCGGAGATCCGGCAAGAACCGCCCGGCGGCTACCGGACGCAACGTCCCAAAAACCTCTATCGCTTTGAAGTGCTGTCGCTGGACCGCCATACGGGCGAGTTGCTGTGGCGGAGTACGGCGATCGAAGCGTTGCCGCACGAGGGGCGCCACTCCACCAACACATACGCCTCCGCCTCGCCGATCACCGACGGCCACCGTTTGTACGTGTCGTTTGGCTCGCAAGGCATCTTCTGTTTCGATCTGGAGGGCAACCTCCAGTGGTCTCGGCAACTCGGGCAAATGATCACCCGCTCGGGATGGGGCGAGGGAGCTTCGCCGGCGTTGTATGGCGATTCGCTGGTCGTCAATTGGGACCACGAAGGGCAATCGTTCCTGGTCGTGTTGGATGCCCGGACCGGGGAGACGCGTTGGAGAGTCGAACGGGATGAAGTCTCCAATTGGTCCACTCCGCTGGTGGTCCCGCGTGAAGACGTGACGCAGGTGATTGTGAACGCGACCCGGCGAACCACCGCCTACGACTTGGCCACCGGCGGGATCCTTTGGGAATGCGGCGGTCAGACCACCAACGTCATTCCCTCGCCGGTCCTGCTGGAGGATCTGGTCATCGTCATGAGCGGCTTTCAAGGTACGTTGGCTTGCGCCATTCCCTTGTCCGCGACCGGCGACATCACGGGCACCGACGACATCGTGTGGCGTCATACGGGCCAGACGCCTTACGTTCCCTCGCCCCTGCTGGTTGGCGAACGGCTGTACTTCACCGGGGTCAACTCGGCCATCCTTACGTGCTTGGATGCCCGCACGGGCCGGGTCGTTACGGAGCCCCGGCGCCTGCCGGGGCTCAGGACCTTGTATGCCTCGCCCGTGGCGGCACAAGGCCGAGTCTACCTGGTCAGCCGGGAGGGGGTGGCCGTGGTGATCAAGGACCAGGCTGGCTGGGAGGTTTTGGCGACGAACCGGTTGGACGAAGGTTTCGATGCCTCGCCGGCGATCGTGGGGCGCCAGTTATTCCTGCGGGGAAACCAGTCGCTGTACTGTATCGCCGAGGAAAAATAGAGCAAACTTGGCGTTTCCTCCTGAACGCATCGGGATCGAAGTTGTCTACAATGAACCCGTGTTTCGCACCTTGAAGCGGGGCGTTTTTTTCGAGGAGTTTGGCTATGCGTGGTTTGGTTTCGCGCCGTGAGGTGCTGCTGGGTACTTCGACGGCAGTCGCCGCCGGCTTAACAAACGGTGCTGCGATGCCGGCGGTTGCAGAGCAAGGGGTGACCGAATCCGGCGAACCTTTCCGGTACTGCTTGAATACCGGGACGATCATGGGTCAGAATCTAAGTGCGGTGGAGGAGGTACGGGTTGCGGCCGAGGCGGGTTATTCGGGCATCGAACCGTGGATCCGGAAACTGCGGGAGCATCGCGAGTCGGGCGGCTCGCTAAGCGAATTGGCCCAGCGGATCCGGGATGCCGGGCTGACTGTCGAGGGCGCGATTGGTTTCCCCGCCTGGGCGGTGGACGAGGACCAGCGGCGTGCGAAGGCGCTGGACGAATTCCAGCGGGACATGGAGCTGGTGGCCCAACTTGGCGGCCAGCGGATTGCGGCCCCGCCGGCGGGGATCAACCGGACGCCGGGCATGGACCTGCGTCGGATTGCCGATCGTTACCGCGACGTGCTGGCGTTGGGGCGACGCACGGGCGTGCGGCCCCAGCTGGAGATTTGGGGCAGTGCCTTGACCTTGGGGCGTGTGGGCGAGGCGGCTTGGGTCGCCGTCGAAGCGGATGATCCGGACGCGGAACTGCTGCTGGATGTGTACCATATGTATCGGGGAGGGAGCGGGTTCCACGGGCTGCGCCAATTGAACGGCGGGTCGATGCGCGTGTTCCACATGAACGATTACCCGGCCGATCCGCCGCGAGAGGAGTTGAACGACAGCCATCGCATCTTTCCCGGCGACGGCGTGGCGCCGATGGACCAGATCCTGCGTGCTCTTTACGAAACCGGTTTTCGCGGCGCCCTTTCTCTGGAGTTGTTTCATCGCGAGTATTGGCAGCAGGATGCGATCCGGGTGGCTCGAGCCGGCCTGGCAAAGATGCAAAGCGCCGTACGCCGGGCCTTGCAGAACGGTTAGCGGCGGAGGCCTTGTGGCGGCCGTGCCCACGCGATCTTACCGAGGGGAACCAGCACATCATGGCTGAGGCGTATCCCGAGTTACCCGCGAACGACGGCAGGAATACCAGCAATTCCGCCGAGTTTCCGGATGCACCGCGGCGGGCCGGTCCGCTGATGTTCGGGCCGGTGGCGATCGATCCGCCGTTGTTGCAGGCGCCGATGGCGGGTTTTACGAATTACGCGTACCGCCAGATAGTGCGGCAATTCGGGGGAGTCGGTCTGCCGGCCACGGAAATGCTATGCGCCCGCAGTTTCGTGTGGCAGGACGCGCAGCGGGCGGAGCCGCCGGAGCGGTTGTGGGGCGTGCTTGACGAGCCGCGGCCGCTGGCCGTCCAGATCTGGGATAACGACCCGCAGGTGTTGGCTCAAGTGGGATCTCGCCTGGCCCGGGAGTTCCGTGTCAGTGTCGTGGACCTGAACTTCGGCTGCCCGGTGCCCCGGGTGGCCCAGCGGGCGCAGAGCGGGTCGTACCTATTGCAGGATCCCGAGCGGCTGGGTCGCCTGGTCGAATGCGTGGTCCGCGCCTGTCACCCCACCCCGGTCACGGCGAAGATCCGTTTGGGCTGCCGCCCGGAACAGATCACCTGCTGCGAGGTGGCCGAAGCGGTGGAGCAGGCGGGAGCCGCGGCATTGACGGTCCACGGGCGGACCGCTCGGGACCTGTTCCGCGGCCAAGCCGATTGGGAGCGGATTGCGGCTGTCAAGGCGCATCTGCGGCGGATCCCCCTGATCGGCAACGGCGACTTGGATTCCGCAGCCAAGGCGGTGGCCGCATTTCGCCGGTATCCCGTCGACGGCCTGATGATCGGGCGCGCGGCCCTGGGGCGCCCCTGGCTGTTTCGCCAGATCCAGGCGGCCCTGGCGGGCCAGCCGATCCCGGAGGAACCGTCGGCCGAGCTTCAACGTGAGTTGCTGCTGCACCATTTCGAGTTAGTGGTCCAGCGCTTCGGGGCCGAGAAAGGCACGATGTTGATGCGCAAGTATGCGTGCTGCTATGCCCAGGGCCGTCCCGGGGCCCGTCAATTCCGCTCGCAGGTCGCGCGGGTGGCCTCTCCCGCTGATTTCCGAAACGTGGTGGCGCGCGTCTTTCCGAAAGGCCGCCCCACCGCCTGCGTTACCCAGACCGCGGAGCCCCCGAATGCGGAAACCGAAAGGGCGCGCCCGTGAGCCTGGACGTGTTGTTCGAAGACAATCACTTGCTGTTCGTTAACAAGCCGGCGAATCTGCCGACGATGGGCGTGGCTGCGGGACGGCCGAGTCTGGTCGAACAGGTGCGTTCGTATCTGAAGATCAAATACCACAAGCCGGGCCGGGCCTACGTGGGGATTGTCAGCCGGCTGGACGCCCTGGCTTCGGGCGTGATCGTGTTGGCGCGAACGTCCAAGGCCGCGGGCCGTTTGAGTGAACAGTTCCGTCAGGGCGACGTCATCAAGTTGTATTGGGCTCTGGTCGAAGGGCGTCCCGAACCGGCCAGCGGAGAGTGCCTGGATCGGATTCGCAAGGACGAAGCGCGGCAACGCATGTATGTCACCCGCCAATCGCATCCGGACACCCTCTCCGCCCGGCTCAGTTACCGCACGTTGGCTCAGTTCCCCCGCGCCAGCCTGCTGGAGATCCGGCTGGACACCGGGCGAAAACATCAGATCCGGGTGCAGATGGCCCAGCGCGGGCACCCGATTTTGGGCGATCGCAAATACGGGGCCATTCGCAGTTTTCCGCGCGGCATCGCCCTGCATGCCCGGCAG
>SLEY01000484.1 GCA_007124535.1 Planctomycetaceae bacterium | reverse complement strand
TTGAGGGACAAGCAAATCCCGATCAACCGGCGCCGGACTCAAACCGGCTTCGATCAGGGCGTTGCGGATGAAAGCCGGACGATCCGTGGTGATCGAATCGACTCCCAGTTCCGCAAAGCGGATGGCGGTGGGGGGATCGTTCACCGTCCAGGTATGGAATTCGAAATCCGCCTCACGCAATGCCGCCACGAACGCCTCGGTCGCCACCTCCGCGTTCGCCCGCATGCTAAGACCATGGGCGTCAATCCGCCGCAACGTGGCCAGCACGTCATCCAAACTGGGGGTCCACTCGCCGGTCTGTTCGTCCTGACGATGACTCAGCAGCCAATACGTCTGGACCTCCGGGATCCGCCGCCGGGTTTCGGCGACCACCTCGGCATTAAAGGCGATGACCACGATCTGGTCCGGGGTCAAATCCGACTGGTCGATCACGGCACGCATGGGCTGAACGATCTGCGGGCCGCTCTTGATATCCAGGAAGACCTGTTTGCCCTCCGGGACAAGGGCCAGGACGTCGGCCAGCACCGGCATCCGCATGCCCGCATACGGCTCGCCTTTCCAAGCTCCCACGTCCAGCGCCTGCAGCTCCTTCAGCGTCTGGTCCTCGACCCGCCGATCGACGCCCGCAATTCGCTTGGTCGTCCGGTCGTGGAAACAGACGATCTTGCCGTCCCGGGTGAGGAAGAAATCTCCCTCGATGGCGTCCGAACCTTGCTCCCAGGCTTCTTCGAACGCGGCCACCGTGTTTTCCGGGCGATCGTGCGAAGCGCCACGATGCGCGACAATCAACGGCCCCTGCTCCGTCGCCTGGACCGGAACGACCGCCCCCAGAACCAGGCAAAGCATGCCAATCCACTTCATCCGATTGCTCCTTTTGATCTTCATGTGGATACCAGAGTGAATGCGTGCACGGACTCGCGGCAGGCGGTCCGACGGCATTTCGAGCGATGCATATTGTGAGCTACCAACGGGCCGTTGGCAACCGATTCGCCCCGCCCATGCGCGCCGGCCGGGCCGGTCCGTTATTGTGGGTCCTCAGGGCGAACACTCCGATCCGCACGCCAAGGAATCTCCTGACCTTCTGCTTGGTACAGCCGGTACAGGGCTTGTGTCCCGTCGTCTTCATAACCCAGCTCGGCCAGTTGACGATACCGGCACAGGACCAACTGCAAACCGGGGAGGTCCAAGCCCAGGTCGGCGGCCGCATCGGCGGCCATGGCCATGTCCTTGATGAAGTGCTTGACGAAGAAGCCCGGAGCGAAATCGCCGGCCAGCATCCGAGGTACCAGATGGGTCATCGCCCAGCTGCCGGCGGCGCCGGCGGAGATGCTCTCCAGAACCACCTGCGGATCCAGTCCGGTGTGGCAGGCGTAGGCGAGGGCCTCGCACACCCCCAGCATGTTTCCGGCGACGGCGATCTGGTTGCACATCTTGCAGTGCTGGCCGCTTCCTGCCGGTCCCTGATAGACGACCCTCTGGCCCATCAGCTGCAGGATCGGGAGAACCTGTTCGTAAGCGTCTCGCGGTCCGCCCACCATGATCGACAGGGCGGCTTCGCGCGCCCCCCGGTCGCCTCCGGAGACAGGTGCGTCCAGGGCCTGACCGCCGCGTTCGGCCGCCGCCTCCGAGATCCGCACGGCCAAGTCGGGGCGGGAGGTGGTCATGTCCACCAAAATGGTCCCCGGCTGCATGCTCGCCACCACCCCGTCGTCCCCCAGAACCACCTGTTCGACATCCTCAGGAAAACCGACGATCGTGATCACCACCTGGCAACTCCGGGCCAAGGCCGCGGGAGATTCGGCCCACACGGCCCCCCGCGCCAGCAGTTCTTCCGCTTTCTCCCGGGTGCGAGTATAGACGACCAACGGGTGACCTGCCGCCAGGATATGCCCCGCCATGCTCTTGCCCATCACACCCAATCCAATGAAACCGATTCGCTCCACCCGTAGCTCCTTTCCGATCTGTCCGAGTTTTTCCCTGCGGGACCTGCCCGCCTGACAACTCAGTTCCGGCGCCCCACCTGATGAATCGTCTCGTACAACGCCACAATGTTGGCGGTCGGCGTGTTCGGCTGGAGGTTATGGCAGGGGGCGCAGATCCACCTCGCGTCGCGATAGATGACCACACTCTCCCGCACCTCCCGAGCCACATCGTCCGCCGAACCGAACGGGAGTGTCCGCTGGTTGTCGATCGAACCGTGAAAGACCAGCCGGCGCCCGAAATCGGCGACCAAGCCTTCGCGCTCCATTCCGGCCGCCCGCCATTGGATCGGGTTCAGGACTTCGATGCCCACCCGGTCCAGCAAATCCGGCAGGAATTGGCGCGCCGCCCCGTCGGTATGGTACATCACATGGATGCCGTGGGCGCGAGCCAAGTCGGCCATGCGGATCTGGTGAGGCAACAGAAACCGCCGGTACGTTTGCAGACTGATCAACGGCCCCGTCTGCGAGCCCAAGTCTTCCGCCACATACGTGGTATCGATGCGCCCCGCGCCAGCCCGGAAGAGCCGTTGATGATGCTCCTGGTAAAAGTCGAAGATATGCCCCAGGATACAATCGGCCACACGCGAATTCACCGCCAGATCCTCAAAGGCCTGCTGGATCCCGCGCAGGTAGCAGTACAGCAGGAACGGCTCGTAGACCCCCGCGTGGACGGGATACATGCCGTCGTCTTCGGCAATCGCGCGAGCCACGGGCGAGTGGTCGAAATCGTCCGGGTCCGGCCAGCGATGGGCATGCACATCGGCAGGTGTCGCCGCCGGGGCCAGGGGATGATAGCAAGGCTCCTCATACACCCCGGTCCCGTAATCGGCCTGGCAATAGCGGACCCCCCACATGTCCGCCTGCGGATCGTCCGGGAAATGCGGCCGTCGCCACACCGGCTCGACCACCTTCCGCTTGTCGATGTGCAGCCGCCGCCACAACGCCGCTTGGTCTTCGCAACCCAACTCGGCCTGCAAACGCTCGGTTACCTCCGGCGTCGCCTGGTAATCGGTAGGTATCCGGTCCGGTTCGCGGCCCGCCAGGACTGCCAGCCAACGTTCGCGGGGTGTCATACGGGGGTCCTCTCCGAGCTTCCGGGAATCTGCCACTGAGCCGCGGTCCGTCACCAGCGCCGCCCATGTTACCACGAAAACGACGCGGAGAACAATCAACCCCTAAAAGGGTTGCATCATAACCCAAAAAGGCTCCTCTCGTACTCGTACTCGTACTCCTACTCCTACTTGATGTCGTTGTGGTCGAGGAACACGGCGAGGACGCCGACGGCGGAATGATGCGCGCGACAAGCGCGCATCTGACAGCCGAAGAATTTCTCGCGGATGCTGTCGAATTCCATCACTCTCGCCAGTCACAGGGAACGTCCGTCTCCTTTGGTCAACGGCTATCGACACCGTCGTCATGGCGTAAGTGTTTCTTTCGATGGATCGTCGCTCGAGTTGTTTGGCTCTCGGGGATTCTGACAGCTTTTCTCGTGGTGGAACGCGTTCCAGTAGTCGCGTTCCACGGCGCGGAAGTTGAACGGGGCAAGGGGGTCCTGTTCCGGCGGCAGGATGCCGTACCGCTGCATTTGGCGGGTGAAGTACACGTTCGGGCGGAAGCCGGGCATATCGAACCGCTTGATTTCCGCCAGATGCTCCGAAGCGGCAACGATCGCGGCTCGCAGCAATTGGTAGTCGGGGTCTTGGGGATCGGCAAAGACGTCCTTGTCGCACCAGGCCAAGCCGCCTGCTTCTTTGGCCAGCGGAGCGCGCAGCAGAAGCGACATGTCCGGCCGGGAGAGGTTGCACAGCGAATGCGGGGGGCGGGCGTTGCCAAACTGGTAGTAGCCGATCCGCCCACGAATCGCGGCCAGGTCGGTGAACTTGTGGACCAGCGGCAGATGCGGGCCTTGCGGGCCGAAGCGGAAGTACAGCAGCACGTTCATTGTCCGGTCACCGCCGGCGACATCGAAGACGGCGAATTCCATCCGGAAGACGAAGCTCGAGACCGGCTCGGCGGGGGTTTGGTAGAGGTTGTTCGGATGGGGGCGGAGGATCTCGGCGGAGGCCTCGCCGGCAATGACCGACGCCTGCTGCACCCGCACGCCGTCTTGCCGGGCCGTCCAGTGGTCGAATCGCCGCTCGGCCGTTGCGGCAAAATCA
>SLEY01000185.1 GCA_007124535.1 Planctomycetaceae bacterium | reverse complement strand
GGGGGCGGTCGCTTTTCATTGGAGTCGGGTGGGGATCTCGCCGATATGGCTCTATAGCTGCCAGAACGAAAGGAATCCCATGGCCGATTTGCTCCGTATCCAGGACCTCTCTGCCCGCGAGATCGCCGCTTTACTGGAAGCCGACGGCAACTGCCTGAGCGCCGAACAAGTTGCTGCTTTGCAGGAATTCATCGCCGACATTGGCGGAATCGAAAACGCGCGGTCGGCGGTGGAAATGCTGGGCAATTTGGAAGACGCGGCCTGAGCGTTGCGGCGATTTGCGATGCGACGCTCGGGCGGAAGCGTGGAACGGTTCCTGTCTCCACTTCTTCCAATTCGAATGTTCCGGAAAAGAACCGCGCCGTTGCCGGCGCGGTTTTTTTTCTGTTCCGAGGCAAGCGCGGTCGCGGTCTTCCGCCTTATCTCCGCTCCTTCCCTGCGAATCGAGGCGTGATTTTCGGGGAATCTGGGCAAGAATCGTGGCGAAACAAGCAAGAATCTTATCTTTTTTTCCTACTTCTTGCTTTTTCTCCTTCTACTACTGTAGACAAATGCTGCTAGCTGGAATATCTTATCCAAAGGTTTGATGTTCGCGCACGGTGTTTTTTTCTAGAGAAGGAGCATTTCATGGCCAAGAAGAAATCCGAGGAAGCAGGGGCGAAACGGGAAGTCAACAAGACCCAGGCGATTCGCGAGTATCTTGAAAGCAATCCGGACGCCATGCCGAAAGCGGTTTCGGCCGATCTGAAGGCGCAGGGGATCGACGTGGCGCCGCAGCGTGTCAGTATTGTCAAGTCCAACCTGAAGAAGGCGGCCGAGGGCGGCGCGCCGTCCAAGCGGGGGCGGCGAAAGAAGGGCGTGCGGGCCAAGGCGGCTCGCGCCCCGCGGAGCCCGGCCCGGACCAACAACGATCTGTCGTTTCAAACGCTGCAGAAAGCCAAGGAGCTGTCGGATCAGTTGGGTGGTGTGGAAAAGGCGCGAGACGCCTTGACGGCCTTGTTGGAGTTGACCAAATAGGCGAGGGTTCGGTGATCGCGGGCTGTCCGGAAGACGGCTGGCCCGCGGGGAGAGAGGCGATGCAAGCGTTCCGCCGCCTGCTCACGTCGCGCTGGGGCCCTCCTCTCACCGGCGCCCTGATCGGTGTGCTGGCTCCCGCGTTGACCCGTTTGGGCAATCCGGGGAACATGGGGGTTTGTGTGGCCTGTTTCAGCCGCGATGTGGCCGGCGGGGTCGGCTTGCATCGCGCTGCGGCCGTCCAATACCTCCGCCCGGAGCTTCCCGGATTCGTGCTGGGCGCCCTGCTGGCAGCGTGGTGGTTCGGGGAATTCAAGCCGCGCACCGGGTCGGCGCCCCTGGTCCGCTTCCTGCTGGGCGCCTTTGCCGCCATCGGAGCCCTGGTTTTTTTGGGCTGCCCGTGGCGCGTGTTCCTGCGGTTGAGCGGCGGTGACGGGAACGCCCTGCCGGGACTGCTGGGCCTGGTGCTGGGCATCTGTCTGGGAATCCTGCTGTTGCGCCGCGGCTTTACCTTGGGCCGCAGCCACCGCGCCCCGCGAGCCTTGGGCTGGGTGACGCCCTGCCTGATGGTCGCCCTGCTGCTGCTGCTGGTTGCCAACCCTCAACTGGGAAGAACTCCCGAGGGCGAACCGGGAGGACCGATCTTCGTTTCGGTCGAAGGACCCGGCAGCCAGTACGCTCCTTGGCTGCTGGCCCTGGGCGCTGGCCTGCTGATCGGTTTTTTCGCCCAGCGGACGCGGTTCTGTACCGTGGGGGGGCTGCGCGACTTGATCATGTTGCGCGATCCCCATCTGTTCAACGGCGCGCTGGCGTTGATCGTCGTGGCGGCCGTCACCAATGGCCTCTTGGGTCAATTCCAGTGGGGGTTCCAAAATCAGCCCATTGCCCATACCGCCACGGTGTGGAATCTGCTGGGGATGGTCCTGGCGGGCCTGGCATTCACGCTGGCCGGCGGCTGTCCCGGTCGCCAGTTCTTCCTGGCAGGCGAAGGGGACGGGGATGCCGGCGTGTTTGTCCTCGGCTTGATTGTCGGGGCCGGTTTCGCGCACAATTTCAGTTTGGCCAGTTCGGGACAGGGACCGGGAGCCTACGGACCCGCCGCCGTTGTGCTGGGACTGATCGTGTGCCTGCTGATCGGCGGCACGATGCGGGAACCCCCTGCCACGGCGGGCCCGATCCGCTCGCCGCAGGCGCTGCTTCGTCAGGCGCAGGCGGCCGCGAAAGAAGATCCGGCATGAACCGAGGAACCCAGTAGAACGGCAGCGATGATTTATCTGGACCATGCAGCGACCTCCTGGCCCAAGCCGCCCGAGGTGCTCGCGGCGATGACGGACTTCCTGGTACATTCCGGAGGAAGTCCCGGGCGTTCGGCGCACCGTTTGTCGCTGCAGGCGGCCCGCCCCCTGTACGCGGCTCGCGAGTCGATTGCCGCGTTCCTGCATGCCCCGCATCCGTTGCGGGTGCTGTTCGCCGCCAATGCCACGCAAGCCTTGAATCTGGCCCTCTACGGACTGTTGCGCCCCGGGGATCGCGTGGTCACGACGGCGATGGAACATAATGCCGTCATGCGCCCGTTACGCGATCTGGAACGCCAGGGGGTTCAGGTGGTCGTCGTCCCGTGCGCCCCGGACGGCTCGTTGGACCCCGAGGACATGCGGCGGGCGGCTGTGCCGGGGACCCGGCTGCTGGTGGCCAATCATGCCAGCAATGTCACGGGCACCCTCCTGCCAATCGCCGAACTGGGCGCGATCGCCCGCGAGGTCGACGCCTTATTCTTGGTGGATTCCGCCCAGACGGCGGGATTGATGCCCCTGGATATGGATGGCATGGCGATCGATTTGCTGGCCTTTACCGGGCATAAAGCCCTGCTTGGGCCGCCCGGAACGGGAGGCTTGGTCTTGGGGACCCGGCTGGATCCGGCCCAGCTGCGCCCGCTGATCCGCGGCGGCACCGGTAGCCGGTCCGAACAGGAAGAGCAGCCGGAGGATTTGCCGGACAAATTCGAAAGCGGAACGCCCAACGGCGCGGGGATCGCCGGATTGATGGCAGGGGTCCAAACCGTCCAACACCGCGGGCTGGAAACGATTCGCGCCCACGAAATCCGCCTGACCACCCTATTGATCGAAGGCTTGCAAGCGATTCCGGGGGTCAGGCTGTACGGTCCGCGGGATCCGCGTGCCCGCACTTCCACCGTATCGTTCACGGTCGACACGTTGCGGGTTTCGGAGGTGGCTTGGCGTTTGGATGAAGCGTATGGGGTTTTATGCCGCGTCGGCCTGCACTGCGCCCCGGCGGCCCATCGTACGCTGGGTACGTTCCCGGAAGGCACGGTGCGTTTCGCGGCGGGGTTCACCACGACGGAGGAGGAGATCGCGTCCGCCATCCGAGCGGTTCGGGAGATTGCCCGATGAGCCCCCCGTACGGAATTGTACTGTTTCACACCACGTCGGCGGCGATGCAGGCGGAGCGAGCGGTGCGGGATGCCGGCCTGGAACAACGCTTGATCCCCACACCGCGGGAATTCTCCAGCGACTGCGGCATCGCCCTGCGATTCGACTGGAACGATGCCGCCCCCGTCGCGACCGCCTTGGAAGCGGCCCAAGTCGAGGTGGCCGGGATTCACTGCGTCTCCTGATCCCCGCGGCAATGAGCGAAACAGCCAACCTCTATAAGGCGGCTCTTGGCCGGTTCTTCCAAACCCGGGCGACTTTCACACATGAAACTCCTGCATCGTTTTCAGTTGATACGGTTCCTTTCATGGGACGCGAAGCGTCCGACCTTGCGTTCCCACGCGGAAGCGTGGGAACGATGCCTGAATCAAGGGCGTGGGGAATACAAGGGCTACCAGTTGAAACGCGAAGAATGGCCGGATGGAATCTGCGGCCTGGACTGGCACACATGAATCGAAGGGTTCCATGAACAATCTTCAATTGGATTTCGAATGGCAGGATCCGGCGGGAGCCAAAGGAGATGAGCTGTGCGCGACATGGGCTTCGCTGTCGATCCGGATCGACGGCAAGCCAGTTACCGAGTTGAAGGACAAACAGACCAAGGCGGTCCGAACATGGGTTTTCCTGCCCTTGTTTCCGCTGGCCGAATGGCTTGCTGACAACTGGTGGTTCCTGCGATCGGAAGTGGGCCGATC
>SLEY01000075.1 GCA_007124535.1 Planctomycetaceae bacterium | reverse complement strand
GTATCTCCACTTGTTCCCTTGGGTCCAGGCCGCCGGCGGCTTCGAAGAGGTGTAAGGCTTGTCGTATCGGCAGGATGTCGTGAACTCGCAACACCTGGACACCTCGCTGGGCCAGCGCCAGGCAGACGCCGATGGTGCCGGAGAGGCGGGGCTGGCTCTTGTCGCCCAGCACTTGACCGATGAAACCTTTACGCGAAGGGCCGACCAGCAGCGGGCAGCCCAGGCGGTGATAGCGTTGGCATGCGGCCAGCAAGGTCAGGTTGTGCTGGAGCGTCTTGCCGAAGCCGATCCCCGGGTCCAGGCAGATTCGAGCCGGCGCCAGACCCGCTTGCTGCATGGCATCGCGCCGGGAACGGAGGTAGCCGTCGATCTGCTCGACCACGTTCTCGTACTGCGGGGCATCTTGCATTGTCTGGGGGGCGCCCTGCATGTGCATGGCACAAACGCCCGCTTGGACGAGCACGGCCAGGGTCACCATGTGGGGATCGCCGGTCAAACCCGTGACGTCATTGATGATTTGCGCCCCGGCCGCGATGGCTTCCGCCGCCACCTTGGCTTTCGAGGTATCGATCGAGATGGGGACCGAAACCTGTTCGTTCAGGGCCTGGATCACCGGCAGGACGCGTCGCAATTCCTCCGACTCGGATACGGGCGAGGAATAGGGTCGGGTGCTCTCCCCGCCGATGTCCAGCAGATCCGCGCCTTCGGCCACCAAGCGAAGTCCTTGGTCCACCGCGGCGGCGGGCTCATGGAATCGTCCGCCATCGGAGAAGCTGTCGGGGGTGACGTTCACGATCCCCATCAAACGCGGCAAGCGACCGAAGCGGATCTCCGTATCTCGCAGGCGCCAGCTTGTCGCCCGAATGCCTTCCGGTTGCGGGATGCTGTTGGGGCAGGACTCGGGCATGAGCAGGTGCCTGCTGAAGGGGGGACGAGGCCTACTGCAAACCGCCTTGCTGCAGTTGGCGGAACGCATCGATCCCTTCGCCTTCGATATCGAAGTCGAAATCTTCCTCCACGGCCTCTTCCGAGGAATCGTCCGCTTCTTTGTCTTGGATCAGTTCGGGCAACGGCAAGCGGATCTGGTTGTACTGATCTTCGGCGACCACGTAATACCAATCGCCGAATCGCACATTCAGCTCGGCCACCCGTTGGCGGGCATTGTCCAGACGCTCGTTCCACTGGTCCAATTTGCGTTGATTCTCGCGGTTGATGCGTTCGCGTTCCTGCAGGATGCGTGCCTCTTCCGCCTCGCGATCCGTGACCGCTTCTTCTTCTGCGTCTTCGTCGGCCTCGGCGACTTCGTCCGCGTTCTCCTCATCCGCTTCGTCGTTTTCCGGGCCGTTTTCGTTGGCGTCCTCATTCGGGTTCTCGTTCCCGTCTTCGCCGTTCGGATCGGAATTCTCGGCGTCCTCGTCCTCCGTCCGGTCCGCGTCCTCGTCCCGCGGCTCGCCAGCCGATTCCTCGTCTACGTCCGCCGATTCCTCGTCTTCGCCGGGGGATTCGGAGGGCAACTCCGGCAACGGGGCCAATTCGGGTTGCGGAAATTTCTCTTCGTCCATCCGAGCTGTGACGAACAGGTAACGATGTTCGCCTTCGCTCTCCTCATCACTCGGCGGGGCCGCCGTTTCACCGAAACGCAGAACGTACTGCACGCCGTCCTGCATGCCGATATGCACCTCGCCGTGGGCTGACAGCAATTCAGCCGCGTCGCCGCCCGGCGGTTCATGGGTCCAGAACCCGCGGGCGCGCAGGTCATCTTGGCTGGCGCGATCCTGCAGGAAATCGCTGCCGGCCTTCAGGTCGGCGGTCAAGCCGCGGGGCTTGCGATGCACATTGACGATCTGGAGGGTATCCACCGCGTTTCTCAAGTCGTTCAACTGCTGCCGATTCAGCTCTTGATCCTCGGGCAATTCCGTGATCGTTTCCTGATTCCCTTCGTACGTGGTCAGTTCCACGAGTTCCCATTCGTTGTCCACGTGTTTCGCGGAGAAATCGAAATGGCGGCTGAGCGTGACGCGATCCATTCCCCGGTCGACCGAATAGTTTTGGATGGTCACGTCCTCGATGTCCCAGGACGTCAGCTGCAGCAGGTCACGCTCGATCCAATCGGTAAAGCGGGTCGACAGCTGGTCGGGATCGATTTCCACGGCATAGACGACGTCCTGGCCAGGGACTCGGACAAAGCGTTGCGATTCCGCGTCGCGCACCTGGCGACCGATCACCAAGCTGGCCAGTCGCTGGCCTCGGCGGTCCTCGAAGGTCAGTTGGAGCCCCACCCCTTCATCGCCCAATCGCAGGCGTTCGCGATCCGGCTCGAGCACCCCATACATGGCGTGTTCGCCGGCGACTTCCGAAGCGATCCCCAGCACCGTCAAATCGACCAGCATCAGGGCGGCATCTCGCATCCGCGTTTCGGCATCGGCCGGATAGCCGGCATGGGAGGGGATCGTCCACGCCCCCGACTCTTCGTCCCGGGCCACCTCGAAACTCCGCAAGTCGTCCATCTCGGGATCGTACTTGGTCAGGATCATGCGGGCGGCTTGGGCCGGATCATCAAAGTCCGCGAACAACGGTTGCCCGACCGACTCCTCCAACCGGACCTCGATAAACTGGGGTCGGGAGGCCACCGCCGCCACGGCGACCACCAAGCCCACCGCGGCGAAAATCGTCGTCTTTAAACCTTCGCTCATGTTCCTCGTTCCTCCGTTCTGGTACGGCGAACCTTTCTGAAGCTTTGTGTTTCCTGCAAAGGGGGATACGTATCCGCCCGAGGGGAAGAAAAGAGCCCTCGGGCCCTAGCGCATGCGCGTCTTGGAGATCCCTTCCCGCTCCCGGAGACGGCGGCGTACGAAGACCACCAGACCGATCAGCAACGGGGGGATCGGCGGGATCGTCACGGCCCAGAACTTGTACTGGTTCTTGATTCGCAAAATCTCCAGATCGATGGCTCGCCGCGTCGCCGCAATGTCTTCATCCAACGATCGCTGCAACTGCTCCCGCCGAATTTCCAGCCGGCGATTCAAGCGGGCCGTCACCTCCGCATAGTCTTGAGCCGCCCGCTGGACATCGACCATTCGAATCCCCTGCTGGCCTTCGAGCCGTTGTTTTTCCTGCAACTCATCCAAACGTTTCTGAAAACGCTCGATCTCCTCCTGATTCTGCTCCTCGGCCGCGCGGACCTCCGCGTGGAACGCTTCCTGGAACGCCAGCCGCTGTTCGAACTCGCGATCCCGAGCGGCTTCGGTCTGCAGTTCCACCATCCGCAGGGTGCTGTGCATGGGCCGCCGCCGGCGAATCTCAATGTACCGGTCGTCCCCGGACAACACGTCGACAATGTTCAACAGGAAGTTCACGTTTTCGAAGTTCCAGTTGATCTCGTCGTCTTCATCCGGGCGGGCGCGGATCCGCACAAAGGCCGACATCATCAGATCGATATCCGCCACATAGACCACATCGATGGGGCGCGGCCCGGCCTCGTCCGCCACATCAGCCGCCTCGTCCGCCACCGTTTCATCTTCCGAAACCGTTTCATCTCCTGAGTCATCGGGTCCGTTTTCCGGATTGTCCGGCGTCGCGGGATTCGCGCCGCTCCCCGCATCCGAACCGCCCCAGCCCGGCGGTTCCTCGGCCAGGGCGCCGTGGATCCGGGCCGCAATCACCTGGGGACCCTCCGCTCGCCCACGTGCAGCCTGCAGCATCCGCAAATTGCCGCGGTTCTCCATGAAGTCGCGATAACTGATCGTTCCCGCCCGCTCGCCGGTTCGCACCAGCGGAGTGAACCTCAATTCGCTGTCCCGAGCGGGCCGGACGACTCCCGGAATCGGAAAGAAGATTTCTTCCAAGCCTGCCGTGATGGGCGAGTCCGGATTGATCGCATTTTCGGCCCCCGGCGCCTCCTCGCGGCAGAACACCCATTCGTCGGGAATGCCCTGGATCTGCAGCTTCTGATAGGGATTGTACTGCTGCCAGACCAGATCCGGTTCGAACAGACCCATCATCCCCGTCTGGCCCGGCACCTCCAGTCCCAGCAGATCCCACAACTCGCGCATGTCGCCCTTGGGCTGGGGTCCCTGACCCCCGCCCATCATGCCTCCCGGACCCTGCAGCGGCTCACCTGTCCCCGGAACCATCCCCATGAACTCGGGGCGCGGATCCTCGAAAACGGCCG
>SLEY01000311.1 GCA_007124535.1 Planctomycetaceae bacterium | reverse complement strand
CGTCCAGAGGGCTTCGTAGGGATCCGAAAAATCCGTTTCGGGCAGCGACACGACTGCCAGATCGGCTCGTTTGCCGGGTTGCAGGCTGCCCGTCACGTGGGCCCGTCCCAGGGCCCGGGCAGCGGCCAGCGTGCCCAGCCTGAGCACGTGCGCGGGCTCGATCTCGGGGTGGTGGCGGGCCACCCAGCGCATTTCGGCCAACAGACTCAGATCCGGCGCCGTGGCCCGCGAATCGGTTCCGAACACGACCTGCACCCCGGCGGCCAGCATTTCCGCCAGCGGATACCTGCCGTAGCCGAAGTAGGCGTGCGTTCGCGGGCAGTACACGACGGACATCGTCTCCGCATGCCGAGCGAGCAACTCGAATTCATCGGGCAGCAGGAAATTGCCGTGGATCACCAGCGTTCGCGGCGCCCGCGCCAGGATTTCCAGGTAGTCCCGGGGCCGGAGCCCGCGCGGGATGGCGCCGGGCGCCCAGGCCCCCAAGGCTTCCAGTCGCTGGACGAACGGCCCGCCGGCCGAAGCCAATAATTCCAGCTCCTCCGGGCTTTCCGCCAGATGCATGGCGACGGGCACTCCCGCCTGCTCCGCCAACTCGACGCAACGTTGCAGCAAATCCAGACGGACCGTATAGGGTGCATGAGGGCTCAGTCCGAACTGTCTCGCGGGGTGTGCGGCGCTTTGCGCCAGGAAGGCGGCCGCCGTCTGGTAAGCAGCTTCCGCCGGCTCGTCGGCCAGTCCGATCAGTTCCTGAAAGACAGTCATTTCGGGCTCTGGGCCGGCAGCGTTCGCGTGGCACGGTTGGCGAGCGATCTCGCCCACACTGGTCACGCCGGCCTGCAAGCACTCGACCAGGCCTTGCTGTATGCTTTCCGCGATCCGATCCGGTTGATTTTTGTCCGCCGGCAATTCGGCCTCGGCTCGCCGCTCTTGGACCAATTCGAAGATCCAGTCGGGAAAGGGCATTCCCGGTCGCCCCACCGGCGTCGCGCGGTGGCTGAATTCCAGATGCGTGTGCGCGTTCACCAGCCCGGGCACAATCGCCACGTGCCCGGCATCCGTCGCCGGGAACTCACCCCGGTCGGAGCCCACGTAGAGCAATCGGGAGTCTTTCCACGCCACCACGCCATCGCGGATGGGAGCCTGATCGCCGGGAAAGACCCAGTCGGCGCGAAGGGCGGAGACGGCACAGCGGGGATCGGGCATGCAAGCTCACTCCCGGGAATGGGCGGAGGGTTCGTTCGTAGCGGTTCGATAAAGCCCGTGGGTTTCAATGTACTTCTCTACCGCCCGCGGCGTCTGGTATCGGATGCTGCGGCCCGCCGCCACCGCTTGGCGGATGGCGGTGCTGCTCAGGTCCACCAGGGGCATCTGAACTTGATTCTGTTGGATGCGGGCCAACCGTTCCGGGGAAACCGCCTTGGCCAGCACCGACAGGTCCGGTTCGGGGGCCCCCAGACGGCGGATGACTACGGGGATGGCCAACTCGCACGTGCGTTCCGGGGCTCGCCAGGACGGAAAATCACGCAACGAATCGCCCCCCATCAGAAAGAATAGTTCGGTCGAGGGCTGCTGGTGGTGAATCTGTTCCAAGGTCTCGACCGTATAGCTCACACCGCTTCGTTCGATTTCCAGCCGCGAGATGTGAAAGGCTTCGGCGCCGGCGGTTGCGAGTTCCAGCATGGCCAGGCGATGCCGGGCGGGGGTGAGCGAACCGGTCGGCTTGTGGGGCGGCGCGGCGGCAGGCACGAACCAGACCTGGTCCAGACGGCACTGTTCGCGGCACATCTCGGCCAACAGCAGGTGGGCGAAGTGAACCGGATCGAAAGAACCGCCAAAGATGCCAAGTCTCATGGGTGTGTTTTTGCAATAACTGGAAGAAAATCAACGCTTTCAGGGAAATCTGGGCCACGGGGCGGGCTCCGGCGGCCGGGGCGACGTCGGCCGGCCGCTATGGTACGCCAAGCGGCGGTTTTCTAACAGGCCGCTGGATTGGCGCCGGGCCGAATTGTCAGCCGTGTTGCCAAAGTTGCCTGCCCCGAATCACAATGGACAGGCCAATCGCCGAGAGATGGCTACCACATCGTGACCTACGGACTGCAACGGAATGAATAAACGGCAACAGGATTTGTTTGGATCTCCACCTCCGTGGGAGGAGGACGAGGCTCGGGAGTGCCGGATTGCCAGCATCGTTTTTCCGGGGCCCCCGCATGGGCCCCTGGACTATCGGGTTCCCGAGCGTTTTTGGGGAGCGGTGGCGGTCGGCAAACGAGTCTGTGTTCCGCTGGGCCGCAGCAACCGTGCCCAACGGGGTTACTGCGTGCGACTCGAACACCGGGCGGCGGGCGATCGCCGGTTGAAAGACATCCTGGGGGTCATGGATGACCAGCCCCTGCTTCGCGCGACCATGTTGCAGTTGGCCCAATGGTTGGCCGAGTATTATCTGTGCCCGTTGGGCACGGCGTTGGAGGCGATGGTGCCGGCGGGGGTCCGAGGTGCGGTGGGAACGCGCGAGAGGACCTTTCTGAGCGTCCCCACCCGGGTGGCGGCGCGAATCACCCAGTTGAAACTGCCACCGAAACAGCTGCGGGCACTGGAAGTGCTGGCCAGTTCGCCTCGTCCCATGACCGTACAGGAGGTAGCCCAAGCCGCCCGATGTACCCTGGCCCCGGTCAATGCCCTGCGCACCAAGAAACTGGTTCAGGTCGAGCGGCGGCGAGTCGCTTCGGTCGAAATCCCAGACCGGGTCGAGGCGCCGGAGCCCCCCCGCAATCTGAATTCGGATCAACAGCAGGCACTGGATGCCATCTTGGACGCCCTGCATGCCGGCCGCCCGGACACGTTCGTGCTGCACGGCGTGACGGGCAGCGGAAAGACGGAGGTCTACATCCGGGCGATCGAGCAGTTGATCGGTTTCGGTCGGCAAGCGATCGTCCTGGTCCCCGAAATCAGCTTGACGCCTCAGACCCGCCAGCGATTCCGCTCGCGCTTCGAGCGGGTGGCCGTGCTGCACAGCCATCTGAGTCCGTCGGAACGGCACTGGCACTGGCAACGGATTGCTCGGGGCGAGGTCCAGGTGGTGGTGGGCGCCCGCAGCGCGATTTTCGCACCGACCCCACAACTGGGGATGATCGTGCTGGACGAGGAGCATGACGCTTCGTTCAAACAGGATCAGATTCCGCGTTATCATGCGCGCGACGTGGCGATTTGTCGCGCTCGCGCGGAGCGGATCCCGCTGGTATTGGGGTCGGCTACTCCCTCGTTGGAAAGCTGGCATCGGACCCGGATCGGCGAGTTTCGCTTGCTGGAATTACCCCGCCGGGTGCTGGAGCGGCCGTTGCCAGAAGTGACCACGATCGACATGCGACTGGAATTCCGCCGTGGTGGTGGGGCGATCAGCCGCCAATTGCACCAGTCGGTCAACCAGGCCTTGCGCGAGGGCGGACAGGTCATTTTGTTGCTGAACCGTCGCGGTTTTTCGACCAGCATCCAATGTCCCTCCTGCGGTCACGTTGTACGTTGCGAGGACTGCGATATCGCCTTGACGCATCATCGTGCAGAGAACCAAGCGATCTGCCACTACTGCGACTATCGCCGGGTGACGCCGGCGGTTTGTCCGGAGTGCGGGTTTGCCGGCATCCGCTTTGCCGGCCAGGGCACGCAACGGCTGGAACAGGAGATCGCCCGGCGGTTTCCCGGCGTTTCCGCCCTCCGCATGGACTCGGACACAATGCAGCGGCCGGGCAGCCACGAAGCGGCTCTGGCTCGCTTTCGTTCCGGCGAAGTGCAGATCCTGTTCGGTACCCAGATGATTGCCAAAGGGCTGGACTTTCCCAACGTCACGTTGGTCGGCGTGATCAACGCGGACACCGGGTTGAATTTTCCCGACTTTCGGGCTGCCGAACGCACTTTCCAGTTGGTCACCCAGGTCGCCGGCCGCACCGGGCGGGGCCCGCTTGGGGGGCAGGTCCTGGTGCAGACGTTCAGCCCCGAGCATCCGGCGATCCAGGCCGCGGCGCGGCATGATTACGAGAGTTTCGCCGCGCAGGAGCTGCCGAGTCGGGCCCAATTTCGTTACCCCCCCTATGAAGCCATGCTCCGGCTGATCATCCGCAGCCCTTCGGAAACGGCGGGCGAAACGTTCGCAGAGCAGCTTACCGATCAACTCCGCGCGGCTGCCGG
>SLEY01000352.1 GCA_007124535.1 Planctomycetaceae bacterium | reverse complement strand
TGCTGACGGGCGAACCGTGGAGTCGCGAGACGGTTCCCGGCACGAAGACCCTCTGGCAGTACCGCCGGAGCAATATCGCTTGCGATCTCTTCAACGCCAGTGAGAACCTGCTGCTTTTCCGTAGCGGTTATGCCGGTTTCTTCGATTTGGAACACGACAGCGGCACGGGCCAATTCAGCGGATTCCGATCCGGATGCACCTCGAACATGATCGCCGCCGACGGCGTACTGAACGCCCCCGACTATACGCGCACCTGCCGGTGCGCCTACCCCCTGCAGACCTCGCTCGCCCTGATCCACATGCCGGATGATTCCAACCTCGAGTTTTGGACCCGCTACGACGCTTCGCCGCCGGACCCGGCCAACCACGGCCTCAATTTCGGGGCGCCGGGGCGCCGGGTGGATCGAACGGGCCGGGTATGGCACCATGCTTCGGGGACGCATCGCCGACACGCATCGGCCATCGAGGACCCTGGTGGCGGTATCCGCTGGGTGGCGGCCTCGGCCCGGGAAATCGAGAACAACGAGCCCATGGTCATCGAAAACCTTCTCGACGCGAAATACACCGTTCGGTTGCATTTCGCCGAACTCGACGAGGGCGTTGGCCCGGGGCGACGGGTGTTCGATGTGCTCATCGACAGCAGAAAGGTGTTGCGCGGGTACGACATCGTCGCAGCGGCCGGCGGCTCTCTGCGCGGGACGGTGCAGGAATTTTCGGTGGATGCCGACGGGGAGATGACCGTCGAGTTTCGTCAGTCGGAATCATCGGCGCTTGCCCCGCTTATCAGCGGCATCGAGATTTTCGCCAAAGAGGGCGCCTCCGCAACGACTGCCGCGGCGCGTGAAGATTAAGAACTCCTGACAGGCAGGAAAACCGGGGAAAGATGGGTAGACCAACGAGGGTAACACCGCAGATGAAAAGAAGCGTCTCCCAAGTTCCCTCCTGTATTTGGTGGCGGGCATCTTTTTCATTTGGGGTGGATCGGCAGATCAAGCAGCTGTTCGGGGCGGTCGATGAGCAAGGTAGGCGCGTGCTGCCGGAGCAGGTGGGCGGAGTTCACTCCCCAGGTCACGGCGGCCACGTCGGTGCCGGCGTCGCGGGCCGCGGCGATGTCCCGGACCTCGTCCCCCAGGTAAAGCAGTTGGGGCGCGGCCAAACCGGCGCGGCGAAGGATCCGCCGCAACACGTGTTTTTTTCCCAGCAGGCGCGGGTAGCCGACAACGAAGTCGAACCAGGATTCGGCGCCATTGGCGCGCAGACAAACCCGGATGTTCTCTTCGGAATTCGAGGAGAGGATCCCCAGACGGCATCCGCGTTGGGCCAGTTCGGCCAGGACTTCCGGAATCCCCGGATGTAGACGGATATGCGGCATGGTACCCCGCTGGCGGGAAACCACCACCTGCCTCAGGGCCGGTAGTTTCCACAAGGGAATCTTCTGCTGCTTCAAAAACTCGGCCGGCGTTTTATCCCGGAAAGACTCCGGATCGGTGATCGGGTGCAGCCCGAATTCCGGGCCTACTTGATTGAAGATCTCCAAGACGCTCGGCAGGGTGTCTGCCAACGTTCCATCAAAGTCCCACACCAGCATGGCATACGGCATCGCGCGGCCCTTCGGTCTGCGGTCCCCACTTGTAATCCCGGGTCTCGGCGGCAATCTCGCTTCAGGCATCGGAATCGGGGGGCGGATGGGTTGCGGATTCATGGGAAATCGCCTGCTGAGCGACCCCCATGGCGGCTACCGAGCCCAGGTTCATGGTATCGAGGACCTGGGAGGGGACCAGCATCATCGACGTGCCGGATCGCAGGCCTTCGTAGATGATATTCATGGAACGCAACTGGAGGGCGACCGGATTGTCCCGATAGGAGTCGGCCGCCCGAGCAAACTTCTGCGCGATTTCCATCTCCGCCTCCCCTAAAATGGTCCGCGCTTGACGCTCCCGCTCCGCCTGGGCCTGCTTCGAGAGCACCTGTTGCAGGTTCGCCGGGATCCTGAGGTCGCGGATCTCGATGGAATGCACGTTGATTCCCCAAGCCTGCGCCTTCTCGTCCAGAATGGCTTTCAGCTGGGCAACGATCTCTTCCCGTTTGGCCAGAATCTCCGCCAGATTGTGCTCGCCAATGATGTCCCGGTGAGCGGTCTGCACCGCCATCGTAATCGCTTGGTAATAATCCTCGACTTCCAGAACCGTCTTCCGAGCGTCCGAGACTCGCCAAAAGGCGATGGCTTCGATCGATACGGGGACCGTGTCCTTGGTCAGCATCGACTCGACATAGAAGGACGTGGTGCGGATCCGCGTATCGACAACTCGGGAGACGTGTTGGATGATGGGGACGATCAGGAAGAACCCCGGCCCGGCCACTTTGTGAAAACGCCCCATACGGAGGATGACCGCGCGGTCCCATTCGGCTAGCATTTGGGCGGCAAGGTACCAGATCCCTGCGGCGGCCACCGCCATCCCCGCCGTGATCGGCAGGGCCAGCATGCGTTGGGCAAAGTAGAAGATCAGGACACCCGGCAGCAGACCGGCGGCGGCGATCGCGGCGGTGGCGACCAGGATGGGCAAACGCAGCTTCATTCGCCGCAGTTCGCGGAGCCGATGCTCGTTTCGCAGTTCTTGCAGTGTGTTGTTCGACATGGCCGACTCGCTTTCCCCGTTTCGTTCGGATGGCAAGGATTCCCGCGCCAGGGTATTTAACCCGCTCGCGGCAGAGATTGGCTCGTTGAACGCCCGGGAAATCATCTACCGCGCTCGGCGAGGGTCTCCGACCCCGCCGAAACCGCCGACCGAAGGTCTCCCGCGATAGGGGAGACCTTCGGTCGGCCGAGTGGGTCGGTCAGAGACCGGCCACATCATTTCCTGCGGGTTGCGTTAAACGATCTGCGGAATTCTGCCATCCTCGACCGCGTGCGGTATACCCCGAACGCTTTGGGTCAAGGTAGCCAGCTTTCCTGCGGCAGACAAGTGGCCATCGGCATGGGGAAACGCCCGTCCGTCCCCCATGACGCTCGGCCGCCCCGGGGATTGCTCGGAGAGCGGAATCGGCTTACGATGGGCGGCTTTGTAAAGGCCCCCTCATGAAGACCCTGTTGCTGCTGCGACATGCAAAATCCAGTTGGGGCGACGCCACGTTGCCCGACCACGATCGCCCGTTGAACCCGCGCGGGCAACGCGATGTGCCCCGGATGGGACAATGGATGCGGGAACAGGGCTTGTGCCCCAGCTTGATCGCCAGTTCGACAGCGGTTCGCGCCCAGGCCACGGCCCAAGGTGTGGCGGAAGCGTGTGGATACCGCCACGAGTTGGTTTCCGTCCCCCAATTGTACCTTGGTTGCCCCTCGGACTATGTAAATTACCTGCGGACGGTAGGCGAGCAGTATCCGAGCGTATTGGTTGTGGGGCATAATCCGGGTTTGGAGCAGCTGTTGGAGCTTCTGACCGGGGTTTGCCAGCGATTCCCGACCGCCGCCCTGGCCCAAATCATGTGGGACGATCTGCGTTGGGTTGATCTGACGGCCCTGCCGACCGGGCAACTGGTTCTTTTGCAGCGTCCGAAGATGTTGGTTGCTTGAGAAACCCCCATGCCAATGGCTAGGGTTTGCTTGTCCTTTCGAGCGGCTATGGGTTGACGGGTTTTTCGCGGAATCGTTTGATTCCGGATTTCTTTTTTTCTGTTATACCGCGCGCGGCAGAGATTGTCTCGTGACTGCGCGAGAGTGAAGATTTCCGCTGGTATTTCAGCTCCGCCCTGCCAAGTGTCAGATTATTTGATTTTTGTCACCGGTTCTCCGGTCGTCCCCGCCCCGCCCTTGAACCCCGCATCCCGATCGGCTAGACTATGCGTGTTCCGATTCCCCTGTAGCTCAGTTGGTAGAGCAGGCGGCTGTTAACCGCCTTGTCGCTGGTTCGAGTCCAGCCGGGGGAGCTATTCCAAATCGCGAAATTGCGGCCGACAATCCGGTTAACACCAAACGCCGAGAGCTTCCGCCCTCGGCGTTTTCGCGTTATCCCCAAGAATACCAACGACTTACGTTGACCCCCTCCGAAACCGAGAGTTCTCTGGTTTCGCGCCGAATACCGCTCGAAACCGCCCCGCCGGCACTCGCCCCCCAAGAATACTGCCTGGATTCTCTGACTCTCTCGTTAACAGACCCCTTTGGGTTAACAACCTGGTTGCGTTCGGACCCCGAAAGGAAC
>SLEY01000087.1 GCA_007124535.1 Planctomycetaceae bacterium | reverse complement strand
TTGTGTCCCCGTTGGACGTGCTGCTGATTTTGAACAAGATCAATGAATCCGGCAGTGGTCCCTTGCCACCGCGCACCGCGGAGAATGAACACTTGGGCTATCTGGACGTCAACGGCGACGGAAATTTGACGCCTCTGGACGCGTTGCTGGTGATCAATCGCATCAATTATGGTGGTCCTGCCGGAATGGGGGCCGGAGAGGGGGGCGAGGGCGAAGGGATCGGGCCGTTGCCCGCGGCGAAGACGCCGACGTTTGCAGCAGCCGGAACCCCTCCGGACTTTTTTGATCCGAATCCAGGGCCGGAACTCCGTTCGCCCCTCGTCGTCGCACCCACCCGGCTTCACGACCTGTCTCCAGGCAGTCTGCCCCAGCGTTCCCCATGGGCCAGCAGTCGCCGACTGCAATTCGTGTCTCCCGAGTTGTCCGAAACACCTCGGCGCGATCGGCTTGAGGTCGGGGAACCGTTCGATCTCCTGGACGCGATGGAGGAATGCCTGCACGGTTTGAGCTGATGATCCTGTTGAATCTCCGCGACATTTGCAAGCGTTTTGGGCCCGAACCGGTGCTGGACGGCGTGACGTTTGACCTGCGTGCCGGCGAGCGGGTCGGTCTGGTTGGCCCCAATGGTACGGGAAAGACGACCCTGCTGAAGATCATTGCGGGGCAGGAAGAACCGGATCGGGGAAGTCTCGAATTGGCCTCTTCCACGCGGCGAGGGTTCCTGGAACAGCATCCGGAGTTCTCTGCCCAACGCACCCTGTGGGACGAAGCCCGGGAAGCCCTCCGCGAGTTGCTGGATCTGGCTGCGGAAGCCGAACGTACCGCCTCCGAAATGGCCCGGGTTGACCAACCGGACCAACGGCAGCGGTTGGGCGAACGCTTCGATCATCTGCAACACGAATTGCAGCGCCGTGATGCGTATCAGTTGGATCACAAGATCGAGCGGATCCTGACCGGCCTGGGATTTGCCCCCGAAGCGTTCCACCAACCCGTCAGCCAATTGAGTGGCGGCCAACAGAATCGGTTGCTATTGGCTCAGCTGCTGTTGCAACAACCCGACCTCCTGCTGTTGGACGAGCCGTCGAATCACCTGGATTTGGAAGCCACCGAATGGCTGGAGAACTATCTGGTCGAATCCTCTCAGGCCTTGATCCTGGTCAGCCACGAT
Source organism: Planctomycetaceae bacterium (assembly GCA_007124535.1). Lineage (GTDB taxonomy): Bacteria > Planctomycetota > Planctomycetia > Pirellulales > Pirellulaceae > SLMF01. The sequence goes on along the minus strand of SLEY01000087.1, from coordinate 3,039 downwards.
CGCTACTTCTTGGACAAAGTCACCACGCGCACGTTGGAACTGTTTCGCAGCACCATCGATTCGTATCCGGGGAACTACTCGGCCTACCAATGCCAGAAGGCCGAGCGGTTGGAGGTTCAGCGGCGGACGTATGAGCGGCAGCAGGCGGAAATTGCCAAACTGGAGGATTTTGTCCGCCGTCACCGATACGGCCAGAAGCACGCTCAGGCTCAGGACCGGCAGCGCAAGCTGGAGCGGATCGAACCCGTCGATCCGCCGCGGGAGATTGTCGCACCCCCCATGGGGTTTCGGCCAGCCGAACGTGCTGGCGACGTGGTCGTGCGGGTCGAACGGTTGGCCAAAGCCTTTGATCAACCGTTGTTTCAGAATCTGACCTTCGAGATTCAACGCGGCGAAACCTGGGGAATTCTCGGGCCGAATGGGTCGGGAAAAACCACCTTGCTGCGGTGCCTTCTGGGCGAACAATCGCCAGACGCCGGCCGCGTGGTCCTGGGAACCGGCGTGCGCTGCGCTTACTTTGACCAGCAGCTACGCTGCTTGGATCCCGAAATGCCGGTGGTGGAGGCGGTTCGGCCCGCTCATAAGGAATTTGTCGAACAGCAGCGCCGGGACCTGCTGGCACGCTTTGGCATCACCGGCGACATGGCATTTCAGCGTGTGGGACAATTGAGTGGCGGCGAACGAAATCGGGCCGCTCTGGCCATGTTGGCGGCCTCGGACGCCAATCTGCTGGTGCTGGATGAACCGACAAACCATCTGGACTTGTGGGCCCGCGAGGCGTTGGAATCGGCACTCCGCCGTTTCGAAGGGACCGTGTTGTTCGTCAGTCACGACCGCTTCTTCCTGAATCGGTTGGCCGATCACCTGCTGGTCGTCGAACCCCATCGCTTTCGTGTGATCGACGGGAACTACGAGACCTATCTGCATCTGGCGCGCCAGTCGGTTGAACCTGCCGGTGCGGGAGGCGATTCCCAGGTTACCGCCCGGCAGGAATCGTCCCGGGCCTCGAAGCGGGACAATCGTCAGCCGTCCCGGCGGAAACGCCGGTTCCCCTATCGAAAACTGGCCGATTTGGAAGCCGAGATCCATCAGCGAGAGGATTCCATCGAACAACTGCACAATGCACTGACCGACCCCCAATTGTTGCGGGATGGTCGCCGCGTCAAACAGGCGACGGCAGAATTGGCCCAGCAGAAGAAGGAACTCGAGCATCTGTACGCCCACTGGGAGGAGGCGGCCGAGTTGGATGGCTGACGGTTGAATCCTCCGCCCGCTGGTCCCGCCGACGAAGTTCGCCTTGACACCAGCCCGGCAATCCAACACAATCGCAGCACGCTCGGCAGGCTGGCGGGTTGCGACCCGCATCCTGCGGTAGTTCGGGAAGGAATCACGAACTACCGGATCGATCGATCCTGCCGTCGCGCTTGGCACCACGACGCTTTCGACCCAGGGCAGGGAGGCCTAAGGAAATGCCGCTTCGCCAGCAGAGCGCCGGAATTCGCGTGCGCGAGATTCTTCCGGACAGCCAGTTCTTCGGCCCGAATGAGGCCCACATTTCTTCATGTACCAGTGACCCCAACCGCTGCCATCGCGGCAGTCTGTTCGTGGCCGTACAGACCTCCGAAGAGGATGGGCATACGGGAGTCGATCAGGCCTTGAATCGGGGAGCGGCCGCGGTGATCGCCGAACGCTATTTGCCCATCTCCGCACCCCTGTACGTCGTCCCGGATAGCCGCGAGGCGTATGGCCAAATCTGCCATCATCTGGCCGGTTGTCCCACCGATTCCTTGTGCACCGTGGGCGTCACCGGAACCAATGGGAAAACGACCACCACCCAGTTGATTGCCGCCATATTGAGAACAGCCGGATGCCCCACGGGTGTTATGAATAGCCTGGTTTATGACGATACGGATCGTCGCCAACCGGCCACCTGCTCGACGCCAGCGGCTCACGAGTTGGCTCGCTGGTTGGGACGAATGCGAGATAACCAGTGTTCGCATGCCGTCGTCGAAGCTTCCAGCCGGGGGTTAGCCGAGCGACGGACGGCCGGCATGGAATTGGATGCGGCCGTGCTCACGAACCTGCGGCGCGATCACTTGGATTTTCACCAGTCGATCTTCAATTACCGCCGTGCCAAGGCCCGGTTGTTCGAGCACCTGAAGCCTGGCGGTTTCGTCGTTGCCCATGCGGATGACCCGGCCACCCGTTTCCTCCTTCGTGACATCCCCCATCCGGTCTTGACCGTCGGCATGCGGCGTGAGGCGGAATTATCGGCACGGGTCGTCGAACGTCACGCCGGAGAACAAACTTTCCTGTTGACCGCGGGGGACGAAACGGTTGCCGTCCAGACGCGGATGTTCGGCGATCACCACGTCTACAATTGCCTCTCGGCCGCGGCCGTCGGACTGCTCTTGGGAATCGATCTGGTGACCGTGGCTCGCGGGTTGGAATCCGTGACGACGATCGAAGGACGGATGGAACCCCTCGTCGGGGGCCAGCCTTTCGGTGTCTATTTGGACCACGCCCACACCCCGGACGCCCTGGCTGCCACGTTGAAAGCTTTGCGGCAGGTCACGACCGGCCGCGTGCTCTGTGTCTTTGCCATCCCCCAAGACGGGGATCCTTCTCAGCGGCCATTGCTCGGACGCGTGCTGGAACGAGGCGCCGATGCCGGCGTAATCACGGGAAGCGGCGGGAAATGGCAACAGGTCCTGCCGGTCGCCCACGAAATCCTGGATGGCTACGATCGGCCTGCCAAAGCGCACGTGCTGCCAGATCAGGCCGCGGCGATTCGCTGGATGTTGGGCCAGGCGGGCCCGAACGATGCCGTGCTGATCGCCGCCGCCCCAAAACCCGGAACACGAAACAGGAAGGGCAAGCCGGATCGCAGCGCCCGGCAAGTTGCCCAGCGATGGCTGGCGAACGTCGGTTCGAACATCGATTACCCGCAACCCCCCACGAAAATGGCCCTCCTCCGAACCGCTTGCCATCGTCTGGCGGTCAACTGACCGATCAACAAACCGTCATTTCTGGCGGGCA
>SLEY01000294.1 GCA_007124535.1 Planctomycetaceae bacterium | reverse complement strand
GGCAGTTATTGGCCGCGGCCGGCTATAGGTTTCGCGTCATTCCACCGAGTCATTCGGCCGAGGACGAGCCACGGTCCGGCGAGTCACCGGCCGAACTGGTCGCTCGCTTGGCTTACCAAAAGGCCGCCGATGTGGCTGCTGAACAGTCCGAAGGCATGGTCTTGGGCTGCGACACCGTCGCAGAATGTCAGGGGCGGATTCTGGGCAAACCGGCCGATCGGCGCGAGGCACGTTGCATGCTCGCACAACTTCGGGGTACCGAGCACCGGGTTTTCAGCGGTCTGTGTTTATGGGATGCTGCTCGGGATCGTCAGCAGACCCGCGTTGCGCGAACCCGTTTGGTGATGGAGCCCATCTCGGACGGCCAACTGGAGGCCTATCTGGAGACAGGCGATTGGCAGGGCAAGGCCGGGGCGTTCGGGTATCAGGACGGTCATCCTTGGTTGCGGATCGTGGAGGGCAGCGAATCGAACGTCGTCGGTCTGCCGCTGGAATTGTTGGCGGAGCTGCTCGGGGAATGGGCCTAGTGCCGCGAGGTCGCGTGAACTGAGGGCTTCCGCCGGGAAAGGAGCTGTAAATGGCACGTATCGGGATCGGCACGTTGGCTTCGGTGCTGCACCGCGTGGGCACCGCGATGCGGGCAGGCATGGATGTGCGGGCGATCTGGGAGCGGGAAGCGGCACGGGGCCGATTGGACTACCGCCGACACGCCGCCACGGTGCGGGACCGGTTGGCGCAAGGCGACAGTTTGGCCGAAGGGATGGGCGCCTGTCAGGGCTATTTTCCACCCTTGACGGTGGCCTTGGTCGATGTGGGCGAGAACACGGGCCGTCTGGAGGAGGTCCTGCTGGGCTTGGCCGATCATTACGACCATCTCTGCTCGCTGCGACGCACGTTCCTGACCGGAATCGCTTGGCCCGGCCTGCAACTGTTCATGGCCCTGTCCATCATCGGCATCCTCATTCTGGTAATGGGAATGATCGGCGGCGATGTGGATGTGCTGGGTTTCGGTTTGGTAGGCACTTCCGGGTTCGTGACCTATGTAATGATCGTCGCGTTTGTGTTGGGTACGTTGACCCTGTCGGTCATCGCGGTCCTGCGCGGTTGGTTGGGAACCGGCCCGTTGCGAGTGGCGATGTATATCCCGGTTGTCGGGGATTTTCTTCGCACCAGTGCCTTGTCTCGCATGGCCTGGACCCTGTCCCTCTCGTTGAACTCGGGTTTGGATGCCCGTCGTTCGATGAAGTTGGCTCTTCGCAGCACCCAGAACCCCTACTACATGTCCCGCATGGCCACCGTGGACGAATCGATCCTGGCGGGCCGCGAGTTTCACGAATCGTTGCGTCAGACCGAGCTTTTTCCGGATGAGTTCCTCAATTCGCTGGAAACGGCCGAGATTTCGGGCACCCACGGAGAGACCTTGGGGCGCGTGGCCGACGAATACCGCACGCGGGCTCGCAGCGCCGCCACCGCCCTGACCGCCACCGCCTCGTTCGCGATCTGGATCATGGTCATGATCTTTTTGGTCCTGATGATCCTGCGCTTATTCATGTTCTATTTGGGGAGCATCGCGGGAGGGCTTCAGGGTATTTGAACGATCAGGCTTTCTCGGCCCCGTGCCCAGCGGCGTGGAATCCGCTCTCCCGGCGAAGGAGAGGGAGCATGCTGGCATACCGGGGGGAACATGCAGGCGCATCGCGTCCGAAGTGCGTCTAAGGATCTTGCTGATTACAACGATTCTTGTTGCTTCGGAATAAATCCAGGAATCCCTTATTTCAGGGGCCCGTCGTGGAGGGCAACCAAAAGCCTTGAACGTCAAGTATGATTTGTGGCACGAGTGCTTTGCGACAACTTGAATTTAGGGCAGCTGACCTCCTGAGAGTTCGGAGAAGCGGCGTGCGAGTGTGGCAGGTCCAGAAGTCCCATGACTTCTGCTACCCGAATCTTTAGCTGTCACAAAGCACTAGAGGATTGGGGTCCATTCGAAGAACTCGGTCTTGGCCGACGGGATCGGGAACCGATACGTGCCGAAATCGAAATGCAATGTCCGTTTCGCCTCACGGGAGCACGTTGCGCCGCAGGGGACGGGAGCGCGACTTGACAGACCGGTGGGTGCGGGGCGAGAATCGGCTCTGGATGGGGTACGCGGGAAGCGTGGCCGCGTCCCCGGTTGTTCGTAAAAGCCTATCTGGAGGTGGTGCCATGCCTGAGCTTGCTCCCGAATTGGCGGCGTTGTTGGAGGAATTGCCCGGGGACGACTACGGTGCGACCCGGGAAGTGTTGGAAGAGATCCTGGCGGGCGGGGCGGATACAATCCGCCAGTTGGTGGCGGCGGTGGTCGACGAATTTGGTCATCCGCCGGGCACGCCCGCTCAGTACGCCCTGCACGGCCTGGCCCATTATGCCGCCCGGCCCGGGGCGGAGGCACAGCGGGCCTTGGTGGCCGAGACGCTGGCCGGGGAACTGGCGGCCGAACACGCCAGCGGCCTGAAAGCCTTTCTGTGCCGCCAGCTGCAGCTGTGCGGTCGGTCCCGCGAGATTCCGGCCTTGGCAGCGATGTTGGATGACCAGGCCGTGCGCGATGCCGCGACCCAGGCCCTGCAGGCCATTGGTGGCGAAGCGGCACTCGAGGCGCTGCAAGACCATTTGGCAGCAGCCGGATTGCCGGAAGTCGCTTGAATGCCGGTTTCTGCAGCCCGCGTTTCTCTCTCCCCCTTTTTGTTCAAGGAGCCATCCGATGGCAGTTTCCCGAATCACTCGCCGCCGTTTTCTGGGCGCTACCACCGCGGTAGCCGCCGGCGCGACCGTCGTCCCCCGGCATGTGTTGGGCGGCGCCGGCCAAGCCGCTCCGAGTGAAACCCTGGCCGGGGCCCTGATCGGCTGCGGGCCCCGCGGCTTGGGCGCCTGGCGGGCCATGGGCTTGGATTCCCCCCGCTTGCTGGCCGTTTGCGATGTCGATCTGCGACACATCGAACGGCACTTGAAGAGCGAGCAGGCGGATCCCCGGGCCGAAGGCTATACCGACTTTCGCCGCGTGCTGGACCGCCAGGATATCGATGTCGTTTGCATCTCCACCCCGCCCCACTGGCATGCCCTGATGTGCATCGCCGCGGCCGAAGCCGGCAAAGACATCTTCTGTGAAAAACCGATGACCAAGTTCATCGCCGAGGGCCGGGCGGTGGCCGATGCGGTGCAGCGAAACCAAGTCGTCTTCCAGATCGGCACCTTCGGCCGCTTCGGCGTCGATCGCCAGACCCATAAGCTGTACGCCAGCGGCCTGTTGACCGACCTGAGCGGTGTGGTCGTGCGGCGTGAAGTTCCGTTGCGGGTCGGACGCACCGATCTGATGCCGGGCACGCCGATCCCGGACCATCTCGACTACGACATGTGGTTAGGTCCGGCGCCGTACAAGCCGTATCATCCCCATCGCGTGCACTACAGCAACCGGTTCTATTGGGACTATGAAGGTGGCGATCTGGCCAATTTCGGCGCCCACCGGGTCGATCCGTTCCAGTACGAGTATGCCAAAGACGACACGGGCCCCGTGGCAATCGAACCGCATGGAGCTTGGCCCCAGCATCCGGATGCCGTCGGCCGCTGGGGGTGGGTCGAGTTGACGTATGCCGACGGGTTGCGCTTCGTTTTGGAGACCGGCAAATGGGGTGCGCCTTATGATCGCCCCGCCGGCCCCGCCCCGCAGTTGAGTGACGAAGATCGCCGGAAGCTGGACGCCCTGCCCGACCCGGAACCCCTGGTCCGTTTTCGCGAAGCGATTCGCACTCGGAAGCAGGCCGGCGGCAATGCCGAGGTTTCCCACCGGGCCAGCACCGTCTTCCACCTGGCCAACATCGCCTTGCGCCTGGGCCGCAAACTGCAATGGGACCCGGAACAGGAGCAGTTTGTGGGCGACGAAGAAGCCAATCGCTTCGTCAACCTCCCCATGCGCCACCCCTGGCGATTGGAGAGTTAAGCATCGAGCGACGGAAGGCAACGTGGCGGTTTCGATGGCGTGTGGTTGTTAATCGCCGATCCGGATGTCGCCGGTCGGGCTGAACTGGCCGAGGCAGGGCCAGTTGTGGCCCTGGTCTGCGGCCCGGGCTTCGAAGGTGGCTGCGGCGTCCGGGGGCAGTGCGATCAGCAGTCCGCCCGAGGTCTGGGGATCGAACACGAGCATCTCGAACAGCTCCTGCCGGCCGGTGTCCCATTGC
>SLEY01000295.1 GCA_007124535.1 Planctomycetaceae bacterium | reverse complement strand
GGTAGTGACCTGCGGGTGAACAGTGTTCCGGGGCAAGGCACGGATTTTTGTTTCACCCTTCCTTTAGCCGAGGTAGAACACGTAGACTATGATTAGTAGCGATTACAATTATCGAGCCTACAAGATCCTGTTCGTCGACGACGAGTCTCAGGCGTTGAAGTATTTTGCCAAGGCCTTTGGTGACACGTTTCGCATCCAGGTGGCTTCCTCGGCCAAGGAGGCTTGGTTGATTATTGAAGAGAAGGCCGATGAATTCGGGGTCGTGATCAGCGACCAGCGCATGCAGGGCGAACGCGGGGTCGATCTTCTGGCGAGCATTCAGAACCAGTACCCTGACATCGTCCGCATCTTGACGACCGCCTATTCGGACTTGGAAAGTGCCATTGATGCGGTCAACCGCGGTGGCGCCTTTGCCTACGTCAATAAGCCCTGGCAGTTAGAGGGCCTTCGGGGCACCTTGAAACGGGCCATGGAGCATTTCCTGATCCGCCGCGAGCGTGATCGTTTGCTGCGCGAAAAGCTGAGCACGCTCCAACGTATGTTGGTCATGGATCGGGTGCGGGGTTTGGCAACCTTGGCCGCCCTGCTGAAAGATCGCCTGCGGGATCCGACCGGCGCCCTGTCCAACTACATCCGCCAAGCCAATTTAGGGAAGCAACTGGCCGATCGCGCGGAAGCCCTGGCGGAGATCGACCTGATGTCCGCGATCCGCGAAGAGTGCCAACACCTGATCCTCGCCTTGGAGAAGATCCTGGCCGACGTGGCCGTCGAGGCTGCGGAAGAAGACCAACCGGTCGATCTGGCCCGGCTTTTAAAGCAGTGTGTGGACCACGATCTCCGAGACCACCAAACCGATGGGGTCAATATCCGGGTGGATGTGCCGTCGCCGTCGCCCGTCCTGCACGGCAATCCGGTCCTTTTGCGCCGTCTGATTTCGACTCTGATCGAACGGATCAGCGAGATGGATCGTGCCGACATCACGATCCACGTCTCCGTGCAGAACCTGCCGGAAGCAGCCCAACTCGAATTGCGATTGAACGCCAACACCGCTCCCTGGGAGAACGGGCAGGTGGCTTCCTTGTATTCCGCGCTGATCCCCTTTCGCGAGTGGCCGATGGGCATCGACATGGACATTTTGTCTGCCTTCCTGATCGCACACCATCACGGTGGCAGTTTGGAGTTAATCAATCAGGCCCCCTTCGGGCCAGGTTTTTGCGTCAAATTGGCGCTGATGGGTGGCGGCCGTGAGGAAAGTGCGTTGGACCCGTCCTGGTTGCACGACGTTTTGCGAAACCTGGAAGCATGGCGTGCCGTCGCCGTTTGAATCCGGTTGGCTGCGAAAACTTGCCTTGCGCTCGCGATCGTGATAGGTTGCCGTTTTGTTGAGCGCTGCTGTCGAGTCGGTGGCGTCGTTTTCGGTTGCCTCGGCCGTCGTGTTTTCTGCCGGTTCGGGTGGCGTGACCGGGCGAAACCTTTCCGTTATGGTTGGATTGCAAGGAGAATAGTGGAATGACCGGATACCGCTCTCGAGCGTTGATTCTGGCGATTTGCCTTCTGGCGCGCCCCCTGTCGGCCGGTGATTGGCCTCAGTTTCGACATGATGCGAGTCGCACGGCGGCGACGGACCATGCTTTGCCGGCGGAACTCGAGCTGCGTTGGACGCGCACGATGCCGGCCCCGCAGCCCGCATTTCCTCAGGAATACCGTCTGGCCTATGACGCCTCCTACGAACCGGTCGTGTTGGGCAAGACGCTATTTGTGCCGTCGATGGTGACCGACAGCGTGACGGCGTTGGACACGGACACGGGGCAGGTGCGTTGGCGTTACATTGCAGGCGGTCCGGTCCGGCTGGCTCCCGTCGCTTGGGAAGACAATCTGTATTTTTCATCCGATGACGGGTACCTTTACTGCCTGGATGCCGGGGACGGGAGTTTGCGATGGAGATTTCGCGGCCTGCCCGAGGATCAGCCGTATCGTCGGGTGCTGGGCGATGGGCGGATGATTTCGCTGTTCGCCGCGCGCGGGGGTCCGGTGCTGGCCGACGGCATCATCTATTTCGCCGCCGGTCTGTGGCCGACGGAGGGCGTGTACGTCCACGCGTTGGACGCCCGATCGGGCGAGGTGGTCTGGTCGAACACGGATTCCGATCATATCCCCCGCAGCAACTGGGACCATGGCGTCGGATTCCATGCGGGCCTGACGCCGCAGGGCTATCTGGCGATTGTGAACGACCAGTTGGTTGTGCCCTGCGGCGCGCAGTTGCCGGCTTTCCTCGATCGGGAAACGGGAGAACTTCACACCTATACGATGGGCTGGGGGGGGCGCAACGGGTTGCCCAAAGGCTGCTGGTTTGTAGCCGGGATCGAGAACTACCTGAGTCACGGTGGCGATCTGTTCGATATCAGTCGCCCGAACGAGGAGCGTTTTCCCGACACGGCGCCCGACGATCAGGATTACAAACATCTGCTCTATCCGGGGGCCTACACCCGTTTGGACATCGAACGGGCCAACCAACGGGAACTGAACACATTCCGCAAACCGGTGTTCACGCCCGGCGTGATGTACGAAAGCGACCGGGGGATCTTGGCTCGCGATCTGACCGAAGTGACTTTGGTGCGACGTACGGAAGAGACCATCCCGCCGCATCGCGAGGACGACAGGTATCCTGACATGTGGGGGGGCGAATTCAACGAATTGTGGCAATTCGATTCGGAATTGGATCTGCACATCCGAGCCGGCACGCGTTTGTATCTGGGCGGACCGGGTGTGGTCGAAGCTTTGGAAACGGAGGGTGAAGCGCCCCAGGTGGTGTGGCGGGCGGAATTCGAAGGCACACCCCAACGGATGCTGGCCGCCGACGACAAACTGTTCCTCGTCACCGCCGAAGGAACCCTGCTGGCATTTGCCGCGCCGACGGACCAGGACGTGATCCGGCATTCGTGGGAGGCGGCGCCGAATGACCAGGAGACGGCAACCGCGGCCGCGATCCTGGAAGCGACCGGCGTGCAGGACGGCTATGCCCTGGTCCTGGGGGTCAATGACGGACGGCTGGTCGAGGCATTGGCGGAGCAATCCGAATTGCAGGTCATTGCGATCGACCGGGACCCGGCGCGGGTCGCCGAGCTTCGCGAACGGTGGTACGACAGCGGTCTGTATGGCCAGCGGGTCACCGCACTGGCCGGCGACCCGCTGACCTACCCGTTCCCGCCGTACTTCGCCAGTCTGGTGGTTACGGAAACGCCGGAAGAATGGCATTCGGCTGGTGAGGAGGCTTTGGCAGAAAGCGTGTTCCACGTTTTGCGACCTTACGGAGGGGTGGCCGTTGCCCGGGGTTCGCTGGCCGATCGCCCGCGCATCGAGCGGGCGGTTGCGGGCGAGGCCTTCGCCGGAGCGGCAGTTCGCCAAGCCGGCGAATTCGTGCTGCTGGCACGGGAGGGCGCCTTGCCCGGAGCAGGCGACTGGTCGCACGACCAGGCCGATGCGGCCAATTCGGGCGCGGCGCAGGACGATTTCGTCCGTTCACCGCTGGCTTTGCTCTGGTTCGATGCCTCGCAGCGCTGGCACAAGTATCCGGGGCAATCCCAGGTCCGTTTTGCCGGCGGGCGGCTGGTGCTGGTGGACGACACCGTGCTGCAGGCCTTGGATGTCTACACCGGCCGGGAGTTGTGGCAGCTGGATGTCCGGGGGGACCTGGAACCGCTGGATGACCCCAGCGGTCGCGACGCGGTGCGCCAAGCCCGCCATTTGCAATGGGGCCCGTCACCCACCGTGCCGGCGACCACCGAACTGGTCGCCGTCGAGGATGCGATCTATCTGAGCGACGGGACCACCTGCCGCGTGATCGATCCCGCGAAGGGCCAAGTGGTGGGCCAGATCGGATTACCGGAAGAGTTGGAAACGCCGTGGTCCAACCTGCGTGTGCAGGGCGAATTCCTGCTCGGGACCCGTGGGCCGCATGTGCTGTGCTTCAACCGCCATTCGGGTGAACTGCAGTGGCGGCGGGAAGCGGATCGTGCCGCACTGAGCCTGGCGGTCAGCGGCGACCGGGTCTTTCTGGCCGAACTGGCCAACGTCCGGCGAGGGGAAGATGAGGCGACCGGCGGCAGCACCCGCGCGCTCCAGCTGGATACCGGCGAACTCCTCTGGCAACGACCCGGCGGGACCGCCTTGCGGTACAGTCAGGACCTGGACCTGTTGGTCACGGCGATCG